>DATKPS010000078.1:0-14901 GCA_035524015.1 Candidatus Sulfotelmatobacter sp. | reverse complement strand
GCGCGCATCACGCGAGCGGTGAACCATGGTCCAGCTTGCGGCAGGTTCTGGCCCATTCCAGCCAGCGCCTGCCGTGTATCAACGAAGTCTTGCACCGTGGCCCGGCATTCCGCGCAAACCGCCGCGTGCGCGCAAGCCTCCTCAGGCAACTGCGCGAACAGCGCGCTCGCCGTGCAAAGTTCGCCGGGTGGCAGACCTTCCAGTTCGTTGTGCAGCCACTCGCAATTGATTTTTTCGCCCATTGGGAGTTCTCTCATCCTGACTTTACCTCGTTTCTCCCCATAGTCTCTTTGCAAACATCTCAAACACCTGCCGCTCTCTTCTTTCGCCGAATACGCTCAGCGATCTTCTGCCTGGCCCGGAATAATCTCACTTTCACCGTGTTGCCGTTGATGCCCATAATCTCGGCAATCTCTTCCACGGTAAACCCTTGTACTTCCTTCAGGACCAGCATGGCGCGGTCCCGCTCCTCCAAACATTCGAGCCAGTGGTCCAATTGCTGCTTGGTTTCCAATTGCTCGCTGACGTCCGGCGCATATTCCGCCTTCTGTTCTGTCGATTGGTAGGCATGCGCCTGTTCTTCGCTCAACTCCGATTCAAAAACCAGCGGCCGCACCTTCTTCTTGCGCAACAGGTCCCAGCATTCATTCACGGTGATTTTATACAACCAGGTGCTGAATGCCGACCTCTGATCGAACCTTTTCAGGGAAAAGTATGCCTTGAGAAAAACTTGCTGAGCAATGTCCTCAACATCCTCACGGTTCCTCAGGATTCCTCCTGCCACCGCAAAAACCCTTCCCTGATGCCTTGCCACCAGCAGTTCAAACGCTTCCTTTTCTCCGTGCTGGGCCCTCCGCACCAGTTCGCGGTCATCACCCTTCCGCGCCGTAGTACCTGTTTGGCCTTTTTCGGCCTCGGCCGCTACCGGCAACTCGGTATCCTCTGAATTTGGGACGTTGGCCATCTTTCTTTGGTTACGCTATTTTAATCCTTCTGTCTACTTCTTCCGGCGCACCCCGACGGAGGTTCTGAAGAGGGTAAGTATCTTCACACCGCTTAGATATTTGCCGTTGCAATTGATGAATAACTGTACAATACTCAACCCATGATTATCGGTGACAGGCTTCGCGCTTTGCGCGAAGAAAAGAAACTTTCCCAGGGTGATATCGAGAAACGTACAGGTCTGCTTCGGTGTTACATCTCGCGCGTCGAGAACGGTCATACCGTTCCGGCCATCGAGACACTGGAGAAACTTGCTCGTGCCCTCGAATGCCCACTTTATCAACTCTTCTACGACGGCGAGGAACCCCCTCAATTGCCTAATCTGCCCAAGCGCAAGTCTTCGGACGACATCGCCTGGGGCACTGCGGGAAAAGAGGCCAGGTACCTCAACAAGCTGCGCCGCTTGCTAAGCAAAGCCGACGATGAAGATCGCAAGCTGCTGCTCTATATGGCTCAGAAGATGGCCAATAGGTAGTAGCTTCTTTCGAAGGGACCTTTCCTTCGAAAACAACTCGCGACGAGCAAAGGCTGCTATGGCCTGGCCATGCGGCCTTTCGCATTTCTGGGGGTTTCTAAGGAACCTTAAATAATCAAGCTGGATGCAGCAGCCGGCCATTCCCTTCTATTCCCACTCAATGGTGCTCGGCGGCTTACTGCTTACGTCATAGACGACCCGCGTTACGCCAGGCACTTCGTTCACGATCCGCGTCGACATTCGTTCCAGTACCTCGCTCGGGAGCCGCACCCAGTCCGCGGTCATCGCGTCTTCTGACTGCACGACCCGAATAGCCACCGTGAGCCCGTAGGTGCGCCCATCGCCCATAACCCCCACGCTGCGAACTGGTAATAGCACTGCGAAAGCTTGCCAGACTTTCTCGTAAAGGCCTGCGCGGCGAATCTCTTCGGTGACAATCGCGTCCGCTTCGCGCAAGATTCCCAAATCTTGACTCGTGACTTGGCCTAATAACCGAACAGCTAACCCCGGACCGGGAAAGGGATGCTTGACGAGTATTTCTTCTGGTAAACCTAAGTCTTTTCCAATGCGGCGAACCTCGTCTTTAAACAGATCTCTCAAGGGTTCGATCAGGCCAAACGGCATGTCTTTTGGCAAACCACCCACATTGTGATGGCTCTTGATCGTCGCCGATGGACCCTTAACCGACACCGATTCAATCACATCGGGGTACAGGGTGCCTTGGACCAGGAAGCGGATGTCCCCTCCAGACTCTTTCTGAAGCTTTTGGGCTTCCGCTTGAAACACGTGTATGAACTCGTTGCCAATGATTTTGCGCTTTTTTTCTGGATCACTGACGCCCGCTAGTTTGTCGAGGAAGCGATCGGTGGCATCGACGCCGATAACATGCAGGCCCAGGCGGTCGCGGTACATTTCCAGGGTATGTGCAAATTCATTTTTGCGGAGCAGCCCGGTGTTGACGAAGATGTTGGTGAGCCGGGTTCCGATGGCGCGGTGTACCAGTACCGCTGCGACCGTCGAGTCGACGCCGCCACTTAATCCACAGATGGCGTGATGCGCTCCGACCTTGTGGCGCACCGCTTCAACGGTTTCTTCGATGAAGGCAGCGCCGCTCCATTTGGGTTCCGCCTTGCACACGCTAAACAGAAAATTACGCAGGATTTCCGTGCCGCGTTCGGTGTGCTTCACTTCGGGATGAAACTGGACGGTGTAGATTTTGCGCTTGGGATCTTCCGCGGAGGCGATGGCGTTGGAGGTCTTGCCGGTCACATGAAAGCCAGCGGGCAATTGATGCACATGGTCGCCGTGGCTGTTCCAAATTTTCAGGTTCGCGGGAAAGTCTTTGAACAGGTCGCTCGCGCAGCGCTCCACGTTCAAGTGCGCCGGCCCATATTCCCGCCTGTCTGCCGGTACCACTTCCCCGCCCAGGTTCTTGGCGACCCATTGCATGCCATAACAAATTCCAAGGACGGGAATGCCGATGGCGAGCACGCCGGGATCACACTTAGGGGCGTCGTTGTCGTAGACGGAGCTTGGGCCACCGGAAAGGATGATTCCGGCAGGCTCGAGTTTCCGAATTTCGTCCAAGGAGCTGGTGCACGGCAGGATGGCGCTGAAAACCTGTTGCTCGCGCACCCGGCGGGCAATCAGCTGGGTGTATTGGCCGCCAAAATCCAGCACCACAATGCCACCCAACTCCGTTTTCATTTTTCCAAGCGGCTGTTCTGATTGCATTTGTGCGGCCCCGTCCATAAACACCTCACAAAGTAACTCGACGTTTCAGCGCACCACGATATTCAGGAGTTTATCCTGAACATAGATTATTTTGGCCACGGTTTTGTCCGTTAAATGCGCCGCGATCGCTGCATCCGCTTTCGCCAACGCCAGGACCTCGTCTTGGGTCGCGCCAGCAGCCACCTTGAGCTTGCCGCGGACCCGCCCATTCACCTGGACCACGATCTCGACTTCCTCGTCTTTCGCCAACTCGGGATTAAAGGCAGGCCAACGCACCGTCCACAATCCCCCGGTGTGGCCCAGCATTTCCCAAAGCTCCTCGGCCAGATGAGGAGTGATCGGAGCGAGGAGCAGAATCAGAATCTCGAGGACTTCCTTGCGCACTTCCCCGAGCACGTCCGCTTCGGCGGCATACACCGCGTTGGTCAATTCCATGATCTGGGCAATCGAAGAGTTGAAGTGCCAGCGCGTCTCGAAATCGTGAGTCACTCTGCGCAGTGTCTGATGCGCTTTGCGCAGCAGGGCTTTTTCCGCTTCGTTGTAATTCGTTGCGGGTTGCGGATTCGCGGCCACCGCTCGCACGCCGTCCGCGGACTTTTCGATGAGTCGGTACACGCGATTGAGGAAGCGCCAGGCGCCTTCGATGCTCTCTTCGCTCCACTCCAGATCCTTTTCGGGTGGTGCGGCGAAGAGGGTATACAGGCGACCCGTGTCCGCGCCAAACTTGTCGGCCATGTCGATGGCACCGACCACATTGCCTCGCGATTTGGACATGGCTTCCCCGCCCTTCAGCACCATGCCTTGGGTGAAGAGCCGCGCGGCGGGCTCACTGTGGCGGATCAAGCCGATATCGCGCATGACCTTGCACCAGAAACGCGAGTACAGCAAATGCAGAATCGCGTGGGTAATCCCGCCGATGTATTGGTCGATGGGAAACCAGTAAGCAACCTTGGCGGAATCAAAGGGGGCCTTGTCGTTGCGCGGGTCGCAGTAGCGATAGAAATACCAGGAGGAATCGACGAAGGTGTCCATCGTGTCGGTTTCCCTGCGGGCGTGGCCTCCGCACTTGGGGCATTTCACGTTGACGAAGTCGGGATCGATGGCAAGAGGCGATTGGCCTTCGCCGGTGAGTTTCGGATGCGCCGGCAACACCACAGGTAGATCCGCATCAGGTACCGGCACCATGCCGCATTGCTCGCAATAAATGACCGGGATGGGCGTGCCCCAATAGCGCTGGCGAGAAATGCCCCAGTCGCGGAGGCGGAAAATCGTCTCTTTCTTACCGAAGCCACGAGCATCGGCATCGGCCGCCATTTTTTCGATGGCATCGTCGGTAGAAAGGCCCGAGTAAGGTCCGGAATTTACGCTGATGCCGTACTCCGTGAACGCTTCTTTTGGTTCCGCGGGAGGCGCCGTCTTTGCCTTGGCGTCCTGGGGCTGCACGACCACCGGAATCTTTAGACCGAATTTCTTGGCGAATTCGAAGTCGCGTTCGTCGTGCGCTGGCACGGCCATGATGGCGCCGGTGCCGTATTCCATGAGCACGAAGTTGCCGACCCAGATGGGAATCTTTTCGCCATTGAACGGGTTCACCGCATAACGGCCGGTGAAAAAGCCGTCTTTTTCCGCGGTAGCGATGTCTTCCATCTTTACCGAGGACTGCTTCATTTGCGCTAGTTTGGAGGACCGGGCTGCCGCCTCCGGGCCCTGGCCAGCAATCAACCATTCCACCAGGGGATAATTGGGGGCAAGAATCAAGGCGCTAGCGCCGTAGATGGTGTCGATGCGCGTGGTGAAAATCTCGATCTTCTGTGCCGCCGGGGCATCCGCAATGGCAAACCACACCTTGGCGCCCGTGGATTTGCCGATCCAATTGCGCTGCATCAGGATGACGCGTTCGGGCCAACCGCCCTCGAGCAGTTTCAAGTCGTCCAGCAACTGCTGCGCATAGGCGGTGGTCTTCAAGAACCACTGCTCAATCTCGCGCGCTTCGACCAACGTGTCTTCATGGCGCCAGCAATAGCCGCCATTGACCACCTGCTCGTTGGCCAGCACCGTGCAACATTTCGGGCACCAATTGACGCGGCTTTTCTTGCGATACGCCAAGCCGCGTTCGAGCATGCGCAGGAAGAACCACTGGTTCCACTTGTAGTACTCCGGTTCACAGGTGGAGATTTCGCGGCGCCAATCGTAGGAAAAGCCGAAGCGGCGAAGGACCCGTTGGAACTCGGCGATATTGTTATTGGTCCAGATGCGTGGATGGGTCTGATTCTTGATGGCGGCGTTTTCCGCGGGTAGACCAAAGGCGTCCCACCCCATCGGATGGAGGACGTTGAAGCCCTTCATGCGCTTGACGCGGGCCACCACATCGCCAATGGTGTAGTTGCGCATGTGCCCCATGTGCAGCGTGCCACTGGGATAGGGCAACATTTCGAGGACATAATATTTCGGTTGGTTTGCGTCGGCTTCCGATTCGAATACGCGGTTTTCATTCCACCGCTTCTGCCACTTTGCTTCGATTTCCTGCGGCTTGTAATCCCCCACGCGACTTTATCCCTTTCGCTTGGTCGATTTTGCTGTTGCGTGCTTCTTGGAACTCTTTCCTGCGGGAAGATGCCGCGAACTATGCTTCTTTCCCGCTTTCTCCATGGTGCGCTTCATGGCCGGGGTCAGCATGGAGAAGCCCTTCTCGGGCTCTGGACCCGCAACGCCCGCCAATTCCCACAACTTGGCGACGTTGCGACGATCATCGCCCGGATCATCGATAGGTGTCTCCAAAATAAACGCGCGGCCAGGCAGCCCTTCGGGTAGAACTGCACCAAGCCGTGGATGGCGCAGGATGCGCGTGAACGCCTCTTTACCGATCTTGCCTTCGCCAATGTGCGCATGACGATCGATGCGTCCGCCCAGCGGAATCTTCGAATCATTCACATGCAGGACCGCCACATTCTGCAAGCCGATAGTGCGGTCGATCAAATCAATGGTCTGCTCCAGACCGGCTTCGCTGCGAATGTCGTAGCCGGCCGCCAGCAAGTGCGCCGTATCCACACAGGCGCCCACCTGCAGAGGTTGGTCGTCCGTTCGGTCCGCGCCGGTGCCGCGATTCAAGCCGTGGAGGATGGCCGCGACTTCTTCGAGGCGTGACCCGACGGCATGCCCCATTCCCGCGGTGTTCTCGATAAGTATCCTCATTTTGCCTAGTGGCACGCGCTTGGCCGCCTGCTTCACACTCTCGATAATCGACGCGATGGCCTGCTCGATGGAGACTTCGCCACGCGACCCAGGGTGCACCACCACGAAGTCCGCTCCCAGCAACACACCCCGCACCAACTCTTCGTGAAAAGCCTGAATGGAGCGCGTTCTGAGCATAGGTTGAGACGCCGCCAGATTGATCAGGTAATTGGCGTGAATCACCAGCGGGCCCAGTGCCAGTTCCTCGCGGCGTGCACGAAAAGCCCTCGCATCGGAGACGGGAATGCCGACCTTGGCCACCTGCCACATGCGGGGACTGGCCGAGAAAATCTGCACGGCGTTGGCGCCCAGCTTTCGCGCGGACTCCAGGGCGTTCAAATAGCTGCCGGCAATGGAGGTATGGATGCCGATGCGGGTGCTGCCATCCAGCCAGGCTGGCGGTAATGGCTCGGGCTCGGGCTGAGGGATGTATTCCTCGTCGTCCTCGAAAACCGTGTGGTCTACCAATGGATATTCCGCCATGCTTATTTCTACCTGCTCTTTCTCTCTGTCCTTAAACTTACGATTCTACCATACTGGCATTTACAGAAGCGCAACGTCCTGATTACGCGCCAAACGCCTTCTTTCTGTAGGACTTCCGTGTTAGTGCTTGCTTTCGCCGACGGATAAAGCGATGCTACCCGGCATGTCGAGCAGCCCTGACCCTACACCAAATGTCGGTACGGTAGTTCCCTTCTTCATGGTGACGGATATGGTTCGGTCACTGCGCTTCTACGTTGACGGGTTGGGTTTTACGCTGCGGCGGAAATGGACCCCCGACGGACCGGACAAAATCCAGTGGTGTTGGCTGGAGTTAGGCGGTGCAGCATTGATGTTGCAAGAGTATCTTCCGGACCGCGTGCCGCAGGAAAAGCGCGGGCGGGGCGTGTCGCTGTGGTTTCAGTGCCGCGATTCGCTCGCTCTGTACCATGAGTTTCGCTCACGAGGGCTCGAGCCCCGGGAACCGTTTGTGGGCAATGCGCTGTGGGACATGGGGATCAGCGATCCCGACGGGTATACGTTGCACTTCGAGAGCCCCACGGACGTCCCGGAAGAAACCAAGCTGTCAGAGTGGGTGATGCAGCAGAAAGGCGCGTAGGCGTTGGTCGCGATGATGCTCCGCAAACTGCCTGCATCGCAAATTTTCCTCGCGCTTGCGATTTTGCTGTGCGCCGCTGTTGGTGCGCACGCCCAGACGGTTAACGATCGACGCACCGCCGCGGCGCGCGACATCGCGAAAAACATCGCACAGCTGGACGTCCACAAACTGTACCTCCCGGATGCTTGCGATGCGAACCAGCGGCCGCACGGGCCGAGCGCTTACTTTGCGGCAACGTTTTCGCAATTGCTTGGGGCCAATGCGCGCGGTTTTGCTGTCTTGCCGCGCAGTGATGTGCATCGCTTTCTGCTGGACAACCACTGGACCGACTGTGATGTAGTTCGCGCCGAGGTGATCGCGCAACTCGCATCGCAATTTGGATTGGATGCCATTCTCAATACTCAATTGTCACCGCAGAATGGCGAGGCCTCGATTGATTTTGTAGTGCGCGACCGTTCGGGAAAAGAACTGCTCCGTAGCAACTACGTCGAAGCGCGCAACACCTGGACGGTGGCGCTGTTCCCAGCGATGGCGGCGCCGGCGGGTTGGCCGTTTTATTTCGCGGGGCTCGATGGGATCACGATGCCGAAGGCCCGGGAGATGAAACCTCCTTCCTATCCGGGAGGCAAAGGAAACGTATCGGGAAAGGTCATCCTCTCGGCAGTGGTTACAACGGATGGGAGAATTGAACAGGCGCGGGTGATGCAAGCCCTGGCCCCAGACGCGGACCAGGCAGCGCTCGACGTGACCAAGACGTGGCGGTTCGAGCCGGCAAAAATGCCGGATGGTGCGCCAGTGACAGTACGACTACCTTTCGAAGCGAATTTTGCCGTCTATTAGCGCTGCTTATTTCTTGCTGAAACTTCTCACGTAATTCACGAGATCCCAGATTTGGTGCGACTTCAGGCGGCCTTCTTCGCCCTGCATCTGGCCTTTGCCTTTGTCGATGATCATGTAAATTTCACCGTCGGAGAGCGACTTCATCACCTCCGGGTCGCGAAAATCCTTCAGCGTCAGCTTCATGTCGCCCGCTAAATCGCCGTCACCGGCGCCCGTCTTTCCATGACACATGGCGCAGTCGGTGCCGTAAGTTTTTTTGCCGGAAGCCAGCGACACCGGCGAGGTTTTCACAGGATTCACGAGCTTAGCCGCGTCGGCATCCGCGGTGCTTGCCGCAGCGGCTGGTTTCTCCCCCGGATTTTGCGCATTTTGCCAACCGGGGTTCCACAGTGCCATTGCCACACACAGAAAAATCCATTTCATGCGGGCCTCCTCTCGGGCGGACGTGCTTGACGGGCCCCCTAGCGAAGTTGCGCCAAGTATAGTCCTTCCCTTGCCTGCTGCGAATGGAGAGTGTCTAAATGTTCAAATTGCCCGTGGGTACGTTGTGGGAGCTGCGCTCCGGTCAGGCGGCGTTCCTCAGGTGTGCTTGATCATCGGCGGGGAAAGGACCCGGAACCGCTGGGCATCTCACGAACTTTTGCACTCGGCTTGGGCTTGGCATTGGCGATCTCGTGCAGCCGCACAAGAACGTTCCGCGTGATTTCTTCCTCGCTGGGACCGCGCAACGCTTCGACCGCACTGGCAACCCGCGCCAGGCAGACTATCAATTCGTCGGTGAGAGGAGAGTGCTCCATCGTAATGCGGGACTTCCGGCGACCGAGCAGCAAGGCTGCCGCGGAAAGGAGTAAGGCCGCTACGGTCAATAATTCGAAGCTTGTCATGGGCATGTCAGAACCGTAGGAAAGGGCCAAACATCACTTTCAAGCCGTTATGGGTGCCATGGTTGAAATACATTTCGTCGCCGACGTCGAGACGCAGTCCCAGAGGTCCTAGCTTGCCTTCGACACCGCCGCCTGCCAACAGCGCGGCATTCATGTTTTGCGCGCGCAGGTTGGCAACCTGATTCGCAAAGGCGTTATATCCCGGGGGCGCTTTATCGAACATGTAATTAATGAAGCCGCCCTTCACTTCCAAAAAGGGGCGGACGGGCCCGTGCCCCAGGATCACGCGAGGCCCGAACAAACCATGCAGCGTACGCACGCCGGTGTTATAGAAAGAAATGCTTCCATTACTGGTATTGTTGAACCCGCTGGTATATTCCTGCGTGAAGTCGTAGGCCAGTTCGCCTTCGAGCAGGGTATGTGGCAAGATTCCGAATCCCAGGCGCCCACCAACGCCGAACATGTTCGTTCCGGTGGCTTCGGACCGATAGTAATCCGCAAACGCCCCGACCTGGATGTTGCCCGGCTCTTGCGCTTTCACACCCGAAACCAGCGCCACGCAGCACACACCCAGCAATAGGAAAACTTTCTTCATCGATTACTCCCATTTTCGAGTTTGAACCCTCGAAAGCAGCGACGGGCTGGGCGATTTCTGCTCTCCCCAAAATGGATGCCATGCGGGTGCGCGATGTTTCTAAGTTGTTTTCCGTAATTCTTGGCAGGTCAATCCCTTACGCACCAGAAACGAGAGGCACGCACGACACACACAGATTCTCTTGCAAGATGACATTTCTCGCGCGCGTTAGGCAGCCGACGCTTTGCCTTGGCTGCTTTCCTCCGTTACACTGCTACTTCGCACCAACAACCGAGGAATTTCCTATGCTCGTTGTCATGCAGTCTCACGCCACCGAGGCGCAAGTTCGCGCGGTCTGCGAACGCATCGAGTCTTTGGGCCTGAAAGCCCATCCGATTCCGGGAGCAGGCCGCACCGCCATCGGCATCACCGGCAACTCTGGGGCCGTGGACCTGGGAGTGCTAGAGTCGCTGCCCGGTGTCATCGAATGCATTCCTGTAACGAAGCCGTACAAGTTGGTTTCCCGCGATGTGAAGGAGGAAGACTCGGTCATCAAGATACCCACGCCGTCCGGAGATGTACTGGTAGGCGGAGAGCACGTTGCGATGATCGCCGGGCCGTGTGCCGTGGAGACGGAAGAGCAGTGTTTTGCGGTGGCGCAGCAGCTTCAGTCCACGGGCATCCACCTGTTTCGCGCCGGAGCGTACAAACCGCGGACCAGTCCGTATTCCTTTCAAGGCCTCGGGCTGTCTGGCTTGAAGATTTTGGCGCATGTGCGTAGACAATTTGGCTTCGGTATCGTCACGGAAGCCATCGATAACGAATCTCTCGATCTGGTGGAGGAGTACGCGGACGTGATCCAGATTGGCGCGCGCAACATGCAGAACTTCTCGCTGTTAAAACGCGCCGGCAGGGCCAAGTTGCCGGTGCTGCTAAAGCGCGGAATGTCCGCCACGCTGGACGAATTTTTGATGGCGGCGGAATACATCCTGAGCGAAGGCAACTATAACGTGATATTGTGCGAACGCGGTGTGCGTACCTTCTCCGACTTTTCGCGGAACACCCTGGATTTAGCGGTGGTTCCGGCAGTGAAGAAGCGGAGTCATCTGCCCATCCTGGTCGACCCCAGTCATGGCACGGGCAAGCGGCATAAAGTGCTGCCGTTATCGAGAGCCGCGGTAGCTGTCGGTGCGGACGGATTGCTGGTGGAGGTTCATCACCAGCCAGAGAAGGCCTTGTCTGACGGAATCCAATCGATCTTGCCCGACGAATTTGTCGAACTGCACCGGGAAGTGCAGCAAATTGCCCAGGTGCTGCACCGCCGATTGAACTAACAAGCACAGTCTGGCACTGGTATATTTGCTATTCTTTTTTTAATCCATGTCCCACGCGAAAAACTTCCGCCTGTATTTTGCGCTGTGTGTCCTGCTGGTGTCCGCCACGGTTATACTTTTGCGGGAGCACCGGCCGTCGTTTCTGCGCCCGAGCCTGCACATGTATGCCTATGTATCCACGGCGGATGGCGCGCTGACGGTGGTGGACCTTGCCAAGTTGCAACCGGTAGCAAAAATTCCCGTCGGCCCTACGATTTCCGATCTCCGCGAACACACTACCCGTGATGAAATTTGGGGTGTGTGCACCGAAGGCGGCTACGTTTTCGTCCTGGACACTCCATCAAACCGTATTACACGAATTCCCGTTGGGCCAGCTCCGTACAGTCTGGATTTTTCAACGGATGGCAGCCGCATCTACACGACGGCCTCCGCTTCGGACCAACTCGTGGCCATCGACACAGTGACAAGGCAGGTGTACGGCCGCGCGCACACCACTGCGGAACCGGTACAAGCGCGTCTGACCCCCGACGGAAAAAACATCGCCGTGGTCAATCGACGCGCTGCCACTCTTTCCATTCACGATGCGCGCACCCTGCAGTTGCTGGACTCCGTGCCGGTGATTCCCCAGCCGGATGAAGTCATAATCACACCGGACAACCAGCTTGCGTTCGTGATGAGCCGCACACAAAGCCGGCTCTCGGTGGTGGATCTCGAGCGGGCCGTGCTGATCACCAATTTGGAGTTGGCCGGAAAGCCCACCCAGATGCTCTTGAAGCCGGACGGAGGAGAACTTTACGTCATTTCCCCAGAGGCGCACGGCTTACAGGCGATCAACACCTGGACCCACGAAGTGGGCGATTCGATGCTGCTAGGTTCCGCTCCTACCAACGCGATCATCAACTCCGACGCCTCCGAAATGTACGTGACCGATCACGCCGCTTCGCGCGTTATTCCCGTGGACATTCTTGACCGGCGGCTTCTGGGCCGGCCCATCAATGTCGGCGGGGCGCCGGCGCACCTGCGTTTTTCTCCAACCGACGAAGGGGCGAAAGCCCCGATGCTGTTGGTCGCCGACGAATCCTCGGACGATCTGGCAGTCATTCGCACGAGAACCGACGCACTCATCACGCTGATTCCCGCCGGACCCCATCCACAACGCATCGCGGTCAAAACCTTCTAATCTCGCGTCCCAGAAGTAGCGGCTTCAGCCACCACGAAAAAAAGCGAATAAGCTGCGCTTCAAAGTCTGCGTGCGACTCTGGATTTTCGTCAGGGCACAGCTTCAAAGCCTGCGGCAAACTCAAAATATTGTCATTCCGAGGGCGCTCTTTGCCGAGGAACCTGCTTTTTCTCGGACTTTTCGCTGAAGGAGTGGGCTTTCCTGGCCACGCCAAACCACTCTTCTGTGTCCGGCTACCTTGCCTTCTACCGTACCGTCATGTTAGCTAATCATGGAATGGCTGATTTCGCTCCCTTCCTTACCGAAGACCTTAGCCGTGCAAGGTTCTGACATGACGACACAACCCGATCGCGCGTCGTGGCTGCAAGGGCCAAGCGCTCAATGCACTCCCCAGCCAGGCAAAGTGACACCAGCGTGGCGTTTGGTGCTGCTGGGAGCCCCGGGGGTGGGGAAAGGCACGCAAGCGCAGTTGCTGCACGAGAAGCTAGCCGCGTGCCATCTGTCGACCGGCGACGTGTTCCGCGCTGCGGCTTCCCGGAAAGATTGCGCGCCATCGCCCGCAATGGCTGCCGCGCTGGAGTTCATGAAACGCGGGGCCCTGGTGCCGGATGCCACGGTCTGGGAAATGGTTCGGGAGCGGGCTGGATGTCTGCGGTGTTGCGGCGGCTTCCTGTTGGACGGTTTCCCGCGCACCCTGTCGCAAGCGGAGTCGCTCGACAAGCTGCTGCAAAAGGAAAACCTGCCGCTAAACGCGGTGGTCAACTACGAGCTTCCGGTTTCGGAGATCATTTCGCGGCTGAGCGGCCGGCGCACCTGCACGAAATGCAAAGCCGTTTTCCATGTGGTGAATCAACCACCAAGACAGGAAGGCGTCTGCGACCACTGCGGCGCGGCACTGCACCAGCGGGAAGACGACCGGCCGGAATCCATCAAGGTTCGCCTGGAGGCGTACGAGCAATCCACTGCTCCGCTGATCGAGTTTTATCGCCGCCAGGGACTACTTCTTTCCATTCCGGCCACCGGCTCGCCAGAGGATATCTGCGCTCATACGCTAGTGGCCTTGAAATTGAAGTACCAACCGGCGGCGACAACCTAGACAACCGGAACGCCACGATGTAAGGCGCATTCGCGAACAATCGGAGCTTCACAACTAAGCCAATCAGCGCCGCCTTTTGTGCTCCACCAGCAAGCACGCGTCTTCCACCACCAGAAGTCCAGCATCGTGCGCTTTCGCGGCGGCTGGCTCGTTCCTGATTCCCAACTGCAACCACAGCGCTTTCGCATGAATGGCTATGGCAGAGTCCGCGACAGGGGTTACTTCTTCCGGTCGGCGGAATACATCCACAATATCGACCGGCACGGGGATGTCCTCGAGCCGCGCGTAAGCCTTTTGGCCCAGCACTTCAGATTCGTTGGGATTCACCGGGATGATCTTGTAGCCAGTGGACTGCAGGTAAGAGGCCACCTCGTGCGAGGGACGCAGCGGATTCGAGGAAAGGCCCACCACCGCAATGGTTTTCGCGCTGCGAAGCAGCTCGCTAATCGGATCAGAGGAATTCAGAGAGTTCACCGGAACGTAAAGGCGCATAAGTTTTTGATGGTAGAAGGCGAGAGAAGGATAAACGAGATCGCGAGGAATCGAAAGGGTCGAGAGAGCACCGGCCGGCATGTGGGGGGACTTGACGCCGAGCCAGCAGGTGGCTATAGTTAAGCGGCTATTTAATTATACGATGGCTTAACTATACGTGAGCGGCAATGAGACATTCCGGGCACTGGCGGATCCCACGCGGCGCGAGATTCTGGCGTTGCTGCGCCGAGGCGAAATCACCGCAGGAGAACTGGCCGAACAATTTGACATGAGCAAACCGGCGATGTCGCACCATTTCAGGGTGCTGAAGGACGCCGACTGGATCACCAGCCGGCGCGAGGGGCAACAGATTTGGTACGGCCTGAACACCACGGTGGTACAGGATTTGTTAGCTTGGGCCATGCAGTTGGCGGCGGACGCCAGGAAAAACAAAGGTAAAAAGCGATGAGCAGGAACTACTATCTGGTTGCACTGGCGGCGACGGCCCTGGTGGCCATCGCCACGGTTGGGGCGTACTCCCATCTGCCCGCTTACGTTGCCACCCATTGGAATCTGCATAATCAGCCGAATGGATACAGCCCGAAATGGTTTGTCTTCGTGCTGGGACCGGGATTCATGGTCGGCGCGATGCTGCTGTTCCGGGCGCTGCCCTGGCTTTCTCCGAAAAATTTTGAAGTGGATGCGTTTCGCCCCACGTACCTGCAGATCATGGTGATCATCGTATGTCTGCTGGGTTATCTCGCCTTGGTGGTCTTGTGGGTCGGGTTGGGTCACGAGATGAACGTGGGCCGCGCGATATCCGGAGGCTTGTGCTTGCTGTTCGCGCTACTGGGAAACCTGATGGGGAAAGTGCGCCGCAATTTTTACGTGGGTATTCGCACGCCCTGGGCGATCGCCAACGAACGCGTTTGGAACGCCACCCACCGATTCGCCGCGAAAATCTTCGTGGCTGCGGGATTG
>DATKPS010000077.1:0-33013 GCA_035524015.1 Candidatus Sulfotelmatobacter sp. | reverse complement strand
GTCCTCTATGTGGGTAAACGGCGCGTCGCGGATCGCGGGCCCCACAGCATTCCCTTGGTCGCCCTCGGCACCGGCCTGCTCTGGTTTGGATGGTACGGCTTCAATGCCGGCAGCGAAATGCGCGTCGACTCCGTGACCGCCACCGCCTTCCTCAACACCGACGTGGCCGCCTCCTTCGCCGCAATCGCCTGGATGCTGGTCGCCTGGTTCAATGAGAAAAAACCCAAATTTCTCGGCTTGCTCACCGGCGCCGTCGCCGGTCTCGCCACCATTACTCCCGCCGCCGGCTACGTTTCTCCCACCACCGCCGTCATCATCGGCATCGTCTCCGGCGTCGTTTGTTATTACGCCGTCGAAATGAAGAACAAACTGCATTGGGACGATGCTCTCGATGTCTGGGGCGTTCATGGCGTTGGCGGATTCCTCGGCATCATCATGCTCGGCGTATTTGCCAACAAGCAATTCAACCCCGAAGGCGCCAACGGTTTGCTTTACGGCGATCCTCTGTTCCTCCTGAAACAGGTCACCGCGGTCGTGTTCTCTTCCGTCTGGGCCTTCATCTTCACTTACGCCATGCTTCGCGTCATCGATGGTTTCACCACCGTCAAGGTCACCGATATGTCCCAAGAGATCGGGCTCGATGAGTCCCTCCACGGCGAACACGCCTACGAAGAACAACCAGCCGAGGATCTGGTCCACGCCAGCCATTAGCCTCTTCCGCGTATGCGCTTCCAGCGCCATCCGCTTCTTGGGTTTTTCGGCCTGGCGGTCCTCCTCATGGGGGTGATGCTTGCGATACTTACATCACCCCTATTTTTATCCGCGCAGAACCCCGCACCTCCGCCAAACCCGCCGCCCTCCGAACGCACTTCCTGGTGGAACGGCATCAACTACGACGGCCTCGCTTCCTTTTCCTACACCTACAACACCAACGATCCCATCCCGCCTGTCAATCAATTTCGCGTCTTCCAATTCAACGACAATCAGCCGCAAATCGATGTTGCGCAACTGGTCGTTCAGCATCCCGTCAGCGCTTCCGGCCAGTTTGGCTTCCGCGTCAATTTCATCGCTGGCCAGGATGTCCCCCAACTCACCGCTTCCTACGGCTTGTTCCGCAACAATCAAACCGGCAAGGGCCAGCCCTACGACCTTCTCGAGTTCTACGTCAGCTACATTGTCCCCGCTGGCAAAGGCCTCCACCTCGACTTCGGCAAGTTCGCCACTCCCCTCGGTTATGAAGTCATCGGCGGTTATGACGGCTACAACGTGAATTTCAGCCGCAGTTTCATTTTCGGCTACGGCCTTCCTTTCACCCAGACCGGCTTGAAAGCCAGCTATGCTCTCACCGAGAAACTTTCCGCCTTGGCCCTGCTCACCAACGCTTGCGACGCCGTAACAAATCTGAATGGCTCTCTCACCTTCGTAGGGCAATTCGTCTTCACCAACTCCAGCAACACCGCCATTACCGTCAACTATCTGCATGGCCCGCAACAACCTCACAATAATTATGACCAGACCTCCATGTACGAAGTCGTTGGTACTTGGACTCTCGTTTCTCCCTTGCAGCTGGCCCTCGACGGCCTTTACGCCGACCAGGACCATGCCGCACCAAACGGCAGCGATGCCATCTGGAAGGGCCTCGCCGGTTATGCGGTCTATTCCTTCACCAAGAAATTCTCTCTTGCCTTTCGCGGCGAAGTTTTCGCCGATCCCAGCGGCATTCGCACCGGAATCCCACAAACTCTCCTGGGATTCACACTCACTCCCCAGTACGTCGCTCCCGCTAATTTTTCACACTGGAAATCTGAACTGAAACATTTCGACGGCCACTTCGTCATCCGCCCCGAATTCCGCAAAGATTTCTCCAACGTCAACTCCTTCCGCCAATCCACCTCCTACACTAACCACCAGTTCACCGCCGCCTTAAACCTCCTCTACGTCTTCTAAGCCGGGTGCCCCACGCTAGGTTTTTGAGCGTGGGTCTTGGGGTCGCAGTAACACACCTCACGCCTTGCGGAAAAAAATTGTGCTGTTCGTCAGGGCACGGCTTCAGCCGTGCCGAAGCAAGGCCAAATCACTGCGGCTTCAGCCACCGAGGTCCTCTTTCTCGATTATTGCTTGAAGACCAATGGCGGCCCGCTCACCCGGTCGGCAATCAGGTTCACGGTCACCTCCACGCGGTCGGCAATCTTGATGAACGGAATCCCGCTATTCATCCCGTAATCCTTGCGGTCAAACGCCATGGTTCCGGTTATCTCGCCGTGCCCGCTGCCTCGGGTGCCCGTCACCGTCAAGTTCAGCGTTTCCGCCTTCGAAACTCCCCGAATCGTGAAGGTCCCCGGAATATCGAACGTGTTGGTTCCGGTCTGCACAATCTTCGACGATTTAAACGTGATGTACGGGTCTTTCGAGGCGTCGAAGAAATCTTTGCCTTTCAGCTTGTCGTTCTTCATCCCGCTTCCCGTGTTCACGCTCGCCGCCTGAATCTTTATATCCAACACGCCGTCCTCGACGTGCGCCGAGGTGTACGTCAGCGTGGCATCCCACTTATCAAACGTTCCCTCGATCGGCACGGAAGCCTTTACCGCAAACCGGATGGTGCTCTTTACTGGCGTAATCTTGAAAACCGGTATATCCGCAGGTGCCTGGGCCATCGCCGTGGACACAAACAATACCGACGCAAGAAAAATAGGGGTTCTCATAATGCCGCGAAGTCTGATACTTCTCTCTCTACTTGTCAATATCCATCGATTCCTGATACCACATTACTCGAATGCTTGGTTTTAGTACGCCACACCCGCTGTAACCTTGGATTCACTAGGATTGTCATGATTGTCCCCATTCTTCCGCACCGGATCATGAGCCTCTTTCGTGGCTTCTTGCTTGCCTCTTTGCTCGCCTTCCTTCCCTTATCTCTCCGCGCGCAAGACCTCTCCCCGCGCGCCTATGTCATCACTCCCACCGGCTTTAATTCCGTCACTCTCACCTGGTCTTATTTCAATGGCGGCGTGAACTTCAACGGCGCCGTCCCCATTACTGGCGCAACCGGTATTTACAATGTTTCGAATTTCACCTACTACCATTCCTTTGACTTCTTCGGCAGGTCCGCCAATATTGCCGCTTCTCTTCCTTATGCTGTCGGTAATTTTCAGGGAAACGTAGCGCAACAGCAACGTTCCGTCTATCGTTCCGGTCTACTCGATTTTGGCGCCCGTTTCTCCGTAAACCTGTTGGGTGGCCCGGCCATGCCCGCCGAGAAGTTCGCCAGGTGGAAACAGAAGGTCCTTCTCGGTGTGAGTCTAAAGATCATTGCTCCCACCGGCCAGTACGATCCCACCAAGCTCGTCAATTGGGGCATCAATCGCTGGGCTTTTAAGCCCGAGTTCGGTTATTCCCAGCAATGGGGTGACTGGTTGGCCGACGCCTACATCGGCGCCTGGCTCTACACCACCAATCCAGCTTCCTACGCCCTTCCCGTTCCCCAACCGCAATCCGAGCAGCCCATCGGCTCTTTGGAAGGTCATTTCAGCCGCAACTTCAAGCGCGGCACTTGGGCTTCCCTCGACGCCAATTTCTGGTGGGGCGGTGTCACCAGCCTCAGCGGCATTCAGAATCTCTCCACCAAACAGACCGGCTCGCGCATCGGCGCCACCGCTGCCTGGCGCTTCTCTCGCCATCAATCCCTTAAGATCAGCTACAGCGATGGCACCTACATCCGTTTCGGTGGCAACTACCAAACCCTCCAGGTTGCCTGGCAATACTCCTGGATCGGCTGGCACCCCTAACCCACTTTCGAAGTGCGCACTTCTTCTTCGCATCCCCGTCGAGGCGCAGCAAGCTGCGCCCCAGCTTGGCAACACCCCGCCCCCTGCCTCCATCCCACTCTTCGCCTTTGTAGCCGCCGCTTTTGCCCTCCAAGCGTCCACTCTTTGTGTTTACTATTCATCCCCCGCTCCCTCCGCGGACCTCAGCGTCCTCTGCGGTAAAAAAACACCCAGCAATAGCTCCCAATGCAACCGCCAGCCCTTCTCTTAAACTCTTCCACTCTTTAACTCTTTAACTCTTTAACTCTTTAACGTTTTAACTCTATTTTGTCTTAACAATACAATAACTAACTGCCGGAGGGCCCACCCTCGGTTTTGAGCGCAGTTCTTGGGTTCTCTGTTTTTTTCACAAAAATATACTTGACAACATAATAACTACATGTCAGACTTTCCCCGTAGAAAAGTTTGCCCGAGCCACTCCTTGGCCCGGACTTCCTCAACTACAACTCAATCTCAACATCTGGAGAACTTCTATGTTCAATTCCTCCAACGACCGCGTCGGTCTCTGCACCTTCACCTTCGACGACGGCCGTCACTGCAACATGCCCCACACCCAATCCGAGTTGCGCCTCTGTTACTTCCACGAAAAACGCGAACGCCAGCGGCTGCTCACCCTCGATGCCGGCGTCAAGATCAGTCGCTACCTCGCCACCAACCTCCACACCGCTTGCGATCTCAACGGCGCCTTCGCCATGCTTTTCCGCGCTGGCGCCCAGGGCTATCTCGACGCTAAACTGATCAACGCCCTCACCCGCGCCGGCCATCTCGTCCTCAAAACCCATCTTCTCGCCAAAGAGGAATACCTCGACTCCTACGAAAATGAATGGCGCGACATCGTCCTGCAATCCATCGCCCTTCGCCCCGATCCCGAACCCGTGCCCGACCCCTCCGCCAACTCCAACTCCACCAACTTCCAACCCTCCACCATCCTTCCCACCAACCAGGAACCACCCATCGACGAACTAAACCTGATGCAACCTTCCATGGAAACCCATTTCCCCAAAGACCCCGCCCCAGAATCTAGCAGCGGCTTTCCGCCCCTCTCCGACGCCGACGATGTAGCGGCGGGTTTATCCCGCCGGCCATCCGGCCAACCCACCTCCGAAGATGTCCTCGAGGAAGAAGAACTAGAACAAGCAGAAGAACAGCCATCAACGAAACCCACCACCGCCACCACCGCTCCCGACGACCCCACGGACGATCACTACGACCCACCTCCACCCGACCACGGCACTCGTCTCCCAGCCAACCAGCGCGAACTCCTCCGCTACCTCCGTTACCTCCAACACCACAGCAACCGCCCCAACCCGGCGTAACCTCCTGTAGAATGAGCAGATTCAAATCGCCAACAAAACAAACGACTTATGCCACCCATAACTCCTTTAAAATGAATAGATTTTAAGTTCCTTCCCTTAAAGTTAACCCTATAGTAACTAACGCCCCCTATTTGTTGCGATCCCATCAGCCCGGCGACCTCGGTTGGGTTGTCTCCCGCCAGTCGATCCTCTATGCCGACGAGTATGGCTGGGATGGCACCTACGAGGCCCTCGCGGCAGAGATTGTCGCGCAATTCCTCAAGAGTTTCGACGCTAAGCGGGAGTATTGCTGGATTGCCGAAAAGGAGGGAGAACGGGTTGGTGCCGTCTTCGTTGCCAAGGCCTCCGACGACATTGCCAAACTCCGCCTGCTGCACGTCGAGCGCGAAGCTCGTGGGCTCGGCATCGGCAGGCGCCTCGTTCAAGAATGTGTCCGCTTCGCTCGCCAAGCCGGCTTTCGCAAGATGACCTTATGGACGCAAAGCATTCTTACTGCCGCCCGGCACCTTTACAAACAGGCCGGATTTCAACTCGTCCACCAAGAACAGCATCACAGCTTCGGCCGCGATCTCACCGCCGAAACCTGGGAACTGGACCTGCGCCCGCCGCTCGTAGCGGCGGGTCTTTAGATCCGTGCCTTCGCAGCGCCGGGTTCCGCACCCTTCGCCTTTCAAGGGTGCGGGTTTAGAGTCCACTCAAGCACGCCTCAATGCGACGTGAATACCCACGCGCCTCTCGTAGCAGCGTCTTTACCCCGTAGGGGCGCAGGACTGTTTACCGTGAGCTGCGAAGGGCTGCGCCCTATTCCGCAAGATCCCACGTTTTTCGTCAGGGCGCGGCTTCTGTTCATCCTGAGGAACCGAAGGGCCGTGCCATAACTAGCCAAGAATCCGTGCGGCTTCAGCCGCTGAGGGCCTGTTTTGCTAGCCCTCGCACACACCAACCCTAACCACATTGCTCTTGAGGGAAAGAAAACCTACCGCGAACCGGTAGGCTGGCCGGGAGCAGGTGCGGGTGCTGGCAACACCCCCGGATTGCCCGGGGCACTCGTCGGCGGCAGGCTCGGCTTAGCCGCTTCCGGCAACTTCCCCGCCGTCTCGATCACTTGCTGCGCCAAATAATTCGTCACTTTCGCTTCGTCGCGCGCCACCGCCAGGTACGCGTTCCGCAACAACTGCTCCTTGCGATTCCGCAGCGTGTCCCGGATCATCTGCTGCACTTGCGGGTCATTCACGCCACGCTGTCCGGCCGCCTCGCGCGCCACCAACTTCAAGATCCGGATGCTGTCCGGCAGCACGATTGGCTCACTCACCTGGCCCGGCTTCAGGCTCAGCACCACCCGCTTCAGGTTCGCGTTCGTTTGCGACGCATTCAACGACGATTCCGGTATGTATCCCAAATCTCCGCCGGTCGCCGCGGTTTGCGGATCTTCCGAATAATCCATGGCCAATTGCGCAAAATCCGCACCGCTATTCAGTTTGTCTTCGATCATCTTGGCCTTGCGTTCCGCTTCCGCTTCGTTCGTCGCGTCGTCGTTCTTCCGGTTGCGGGTCATCGGATCCTTCCGCGGCGTGATGACGATCTGCGAAATACGGTATTGCGCTTCGGCCACGTTGAATTGGTTGCGGTTGGCGTTATAAAAATCCGCCACGTCCTGATCCGTGATGGTCACCTTCGCCGCCACTTCGCGGTTCAGCAGTTTCTGGATCGACAGCTGCCTCCGCAAGTCCTTCTTCAGGTCGTCCACGGTCATGCCGCCGTCTTTCAATTTCCGCTGGAATTCTTCTTCCGTGTACCCGCTCTTCAGCTCCGTGAACTTGTCTTCCACTTCCCCGTCGCTCGCTTCCAGGTTCAGCTTCTTCGCGCGCTCCAGCAGAATCTCGTTGTTGATCAGCTGCTCGGTCACGTCGAGTTTCCGCGACAGGATCTCCTCCGGCGAGGTTTCTTGCGCCTCCGGATTGATCCGTGTGCGGTAATACTTTTCCACCTCATCCTTGCGGATTTCCGTGCCGTTCACCACCGCCCACACATCCGGCGAATGACTCTCTTGCTTGTTGCATCCGCCGAACAACGACACTACCAGCATCGCCGCGGGCAACAGCATCGCGCCGCCAACCACCGCGCTACCGCTTCTCTGCCACCGGATTGCTGGATTCAGGGAAATTTCCAAGGGAATGTGCTCAGGCGGCTTTCTTCACGCGACCCAGTCGGATGCACGCGGTGCACACCTTCATATGTTTGTGCACTCCATTCACTATCGCGCGCACTTTCTTCAAGTTTGGATTCCAACGCCGGCGCCGCGTATTGTTCGCGTGGCTCACCACGTTTCCGTAGCTCGGCCCTTTGCCGCAAATTTCACACTTCAATGCCATGACGGTTCACTTCCTCAGCTTCAAAGGATAGAAAACAAGAACCTTAATTCTAGCAGCTTCTCCCGCAAACGCAAAACACTTGCGCAAAATCCGGTTCGCCGCTTTCCTAACCGCCGAATTGTTCGCCGCTCCAGTCCAGATCCGTCTTCGCGATCGGCTTTGTTATACTGTTTCCGTCTATTTCAGGATGAATCTCACGTGAATTCGCTCCGCATCTCCATCGTCCAATACCTCAACACTGCTCCCCTCGTTCGTGGCTTCACTCACGGCCCACTTCAGGGAAAATATCAGCTTTCCTTCACCGTGCCTTCGCAATGCGCCGAAGCCTTGCGCTCCGGCCAGGTCGATATCGCCATCATTCCCGCCATCGAAGTACAGCGCATCCACAACCTCGTGGTCTTGCACGGCCTATGCATCGCCTCCCGCCGATCTGTGCGCAGCCTCCTTCTCGTCTCCAAAAATCCCATCCACGACATTCGCCGCATTGCCCTCGATCGCAGCTCTCGCAGCACCCAAGCCCTCGTGCGCATCCTCTGTGCCAAGCACTGGCACATCTCCCCCACCTTCTTCGAGGCCGACCCGGACCTTCCCACCATGCTTCAGCACGCCGACGCTGCCTTAATCATCGGCGATCCTGCCCTCCGCTTGGCCCTCAACTCCGAAGCACGCGCCACCCGCCACGCCTCGGGTGACTTGCAGATCCCCTCCGAATTTGCCGGCCTCTCTTCGCCCGCCCCGCTTTTCCTTCACGACATCATCGAAAATTGGCGCGCTCTCACTGGCCTTCCCGCTGTTCTCGCCGTCTGGGCCGCTCGTCCCAACTCCGTCACTCCCGAGGTCGTTCGCGACTTTCACGACTCCCTCGTCTTCGGCGCGCAACAACTCCCTCAAATCAGCGCAGAATCCTCCCGCGAACTCCATCTTCCCGTCTCCAAGATTGCCCGCTATCTCACCGAAAATATTGACTACACCTTCGACGACGACAATCTTCTCGGTCTCCGCCGTTATTTTTCCTTCGCCGCGGAACTTGGTTTGATCCCGGAGTCGCGCGACCTCTCGTTTACCCCGGAACCTTCCGCGGCTCCCATGCGTTATCAGGATTTCATCATGGCCCGGAACAGCTAAAAGGAAAACACTGTGCCGATCACCAAACAACAAGCCCTCGACATGCTGCAGTCCGACGATCTCGTCGGCATCGGCATGGCCGCGCATCAACTTCGCCTGCAGAAGAACGATCCCCGCATCGTCACCTACCAGATCGATCGCAACATCAATTACACCAACTTCTGCACCGAGTACTGCTCCTTCTGCGCCTTCTATCGCCCCATCGGCGCTAAAGACGGCTACATCCTGCCCTTCGAGGAAATTTACGCCAAAATCGACGAGATGCTTCCCCTCGGCGGCACCGGCATCCTGCTCCAGGGCGGCCTCCATCCCGATCTGCAAATCGGCTACTACGAAAATCTGCTGCGCTCCCTGAAGTCCCGTTATCCGCAAGTCCATCTTCACTGTTTCAGCGCGCCGGAAATTCTCTGCATCGCCGAAGTCAGCGAACTCAGCATTCGCGACACCATCCAGCGCCTCATGGATGCCGGCCTGCAGTCCATTCCCGGCGGCGGCGCGGAAATTCTCGATGATGAGATTCGCGGCAAAATCGCCCGCCTCAAGTGCACCAGCGACGACTGGGTCGAAGTCCATCGCACCGCGCATTCCCTCGGTCTGCGCACCACTGCCACCATGATGTTTGGCTGCGGCGAAGAGCTGCGCCATCGCGTCAATCATCTCGATCGCATTCGCCAGTTGCAGGAAGAAACCGGCGGCTTCACTGCCTTCATTCCCTGGATTTTTGCCGCGGAAAATACCGCCCTCGGCAAGCGCGTTCAGGAAACCACCGCCGTCGACTATCTCAAAACTCTCGCCGTCAGCCGCCTCTATCTCGATAATATCGACCACATCCAATCGAGCTGGCTCACTCCCGGCATCAAGGTTTGCCAAGTCGGCCTTCAATTCGGCGCCGACGATGTCGGCAGCATCCTCATTGAAGAAAATGTGGTCTACGCCGCGGGCGTGACCCGCCGCACCAACGAAGAAGAACTCCGCCGCATCATCTACGACGCTGGCTTCCTCCCCGCCCAGCGCGACACCTTATACCGCTCCTACGTCCTCAAGTCCCCGTATCCCGCCAAGCAAGAAAACGCCGCCTGATCATCGCGCTACACGTAATGCTTGGCTCGACTCTCCCCTTAGGGAGAGCACGTGTCATCCTAAGGAGCGTTTATCCGCCCTAGCGCGCAGCGCGTAGGCGGATGCGACGAAGGATCTCAACCGATCCTACCCACAACTCGCTCTTTTCATCGATTTGGGCCTCAGGATGACACGGTGCGGGATCGCTTGTGCTGCGGTTGAATGAGTTTGCGTGGCTCGATCACCTGCATGACTTGGCAGTGAATCTTGTGGCGCTCTTGACATGGTCTTCGGCAAGATCACGCCATCCTGGATTCACCGACTCGATCAGTGCAACCTTCTTGGATCTTAGCCATCCCTTGATCTGCTTTTCCCGATGGATCGCTTCATTTACATTGCCGAAGCTCTCGAAATAAACAAGCCTGTGAAGGTTGTACTTCTGGGTGAAACCCGAAACTTCCTTGGATTTATGCTGAAAGGCACGCACCTCCACGTCATTGGTCACGCCGACGTACAACATCTTGGAGCTGTTGCTCATGATGTAGTCAAAGTAGCTTTTCCCCACGGCGCTGCCTCGGTTAAGATTTACTTATATATTATAATAGTATGAATGTCATCCTGAGGAGCGTCTTTCGCGACGAAGGATCTCAACCGAGCCGACACCACAACTCGATTGGTTCATGCGCGTACCCAGACTTTACGTTGAGATCCTTCGCTTCGCTCAGGATGACATGGGCAGGGTGGGCCAGTGCCCGGCCTTTGGCGTGGGGTCGGCCTTAGCGGGACGGGCGAATAGCAAAACAGTAAAGTCTCTTTACTTCTTCACACGCACCAGCACTTCCACTTCGGTGCCGTCGGCCCACGGCAACGTATCCGGCAATTCCAAACGCCCGCCACGGCAGCGCCCCACGAACCGCAGCGGCGTCTCTTTCGCAGCCGGCGTCGCGCTTGCACTCGCCCCGCCGCGTCCGGTTTCGTCCAGCGCCTGATTCACCAGCGCGTCGGCCTCGCGATTCTGTTCGCGGTACACGTGCTCGATGCGGAATGACTCCAGTGCCGCAGCCATTTTCTTGGCGCGCTCGAACAACGGCTTCAAATCTTCGCTCTTCACCTTGTACTGCCCGCGCATTTGTTTCACGAGTAGTTCCGAATCACTTTCGATGCGCAGCGCGCGCACCCCGTGGGTCTGCGCGTAATCCAGCGCCGCAATCAGCCCGAAATATTCCGCCACATTATTGGTGTTCTGTCCGATGTACTTCTTCAGCCGGGCCACAATCTCCCCGCGGCCATCGCGAATGACCACGCCATACGCCGCCGGGCCGGGATTGCCCCGCGATCCGCCATCAATGTTCGCTTGATACGCCGCATGCTTGGCCACGGGTGGTTCCGGCGGTGCATCGCCGAACAGTCCGCCTCCGTGCATCGCTGGCCCGCGCCGCACCATCAAGAGTTCGCCGCCCCATTCGCGGCGTTGTTCTTCGGCGCGGCATGCGGAATCGGTTCCAACGAATACAAAATGCGCCCGCAGGTCTCGCAGCGGAACACTTCTTCGTCCGCTTCGCTCTTCAGCAATTGCAGTACGTGCGGCAGCACGCGCACGCCGCAGGCCCGGCACTGTTCATCGCGCGCCTCGGCCATCGCCGATCCGGGATGTTTTTTCTCCACGCGGGTGTACAGTTCCAGCAATTCTTCGGGAACTTTCTTGGCAATTTCCGCGCGCTCCGCCATGGCCGCTTCCATGCGCTTCTTCTTCTCGCCGTACTGCACCTGCATCTGCTTCTTCTCGGCGTTGATCGCGGCTTCCGCCTCGCGCAAATCTGCTTCCGCGTGCTTTACCCGCCGCTCCACGTCCTCCAGCGCCATCATTTGTTCGAGCACCTGATCTTCGGCCTTCGACGCTTCCGCCTCCGCATTGGCGATTTCGTGTTGCAGCGCTTTGTATGCTTCGTTGGTCTTTACCGAACTGCTCTGCTCGCGATACTTCTTCGCGCGGCTTTTCCACTCCTCCACATCTAATTCCAGTTTTTTCCGCAGCGTCAAGGCTTGCGTGTTGCCTTCTTTGGCCGCGGTCACAGCTGCGCGTGCGCCATTCAATTTGGCGTCGGCTTCCCGCAATTGTTTGGGCAGACTATCCAGATCCGCGCGCGAAGACGCGATGACTTGGTCCAATCGTTGCAGTTCCAGAAGTTGAGGAATGGCAGGATGCACGGGGCCGATTTTAGCACACGCTCCCAAAGGCGCCCCGGCTTAGTGTGGGGCCCGCCTTCTGAGGCAGGCCGTTCGTTTTTTCCTGGCGCAAAACGAACCAGCGGAAGCGAGGCGGCCGCTCCTCGACGGGATGTCCAGTGGGTCCCAGCGCCGGACTCGCTTCCGCATAGCTCGCACAGCAAACCCGCAAACTCAGGCGGTTTTCATGTCGCGATGAATCAGCATGGCATCAATGAAGTAGCCGATGCCCACCGCCACCGGCAGAATCCCAAAGGCGCCGGCCGCAAAAGTCTCTGGTTCACCCACGACCCTACCGATAATCGCAAACATTGCCATGAATCCCAATCCGCCACAGACCAGCAGGATGCCGGCGCGCCGCGAGCGTGCATATTGCGTCAGCTCCGGCTCCATGGGGATTTGCGTGCCGCGTGCAATCGCCGCCAAGCGCTCCTCGGAACGCAGCTTGCGCACCCGGTAGTAGGTGTACAGCGCCGCCACCGGCAAGCCGCACGTCAGAATCACTGCTACCAATCCAATCAGGTCGCTGCCCATATGCCACTCCTTCTCTCGCTATCCACTCCGGCCGCCCTTTGCGGTCTCATGGGAAGGTACGCACACACGGGTGCAAAAGTTCCGGGGGTGATTGGCGAACACCCCAACCCGGCCCACTCACTCACGCTGACCACATAAACCGTGTCATCCTGAGGCCCGGGTTTGGCTGAAGGATCTCAACGCAAGGTCTGAAGCAAGATCCGTAATCGACAAGGTGTGGTGCGCGGATCGGCTGAGATTCTTCGTCGCCTGCGTGCTGCGCACTACGGCGGATGAACGCTCGTCAGGATGACAGACTTGGATTTGGTGGGACTTCGGGAAGAGCGTTTATTGCACTTCTTGAATCTGCATCGCGGAATCAATCGCCAGCTTCGGGTAACGAATGGGAGAGCCTTCGGGAGCCGCCGCGTGCTCTGCAACCACCTGAAAGTCCGTCCCATTGCAGTTCACTTCGTAGGTGTAGCCGTCGCGCTCGCGCCGGGCCATATTAATGGCGCCCGAGGAAACCAGCTCATCCAGCGACACGCACTTGCTATTCAGGGCAATTTCCCCGCGCTCCGCCTGCGCGATCTGCAGCAGGTCACTGCGCACACCAGTCAGGCTGATGGCTTGCGTTGGCGCCGTGCCTTGGTCCGTGGTCGGAATGCGCCTTAAAGTGAAGTAGTAAATGCCAAACGCCACCGCCGCAAAAACCAGTACTCCTGCAAGTTTGCCCATGCCTCATTCTGGGCCGCCCCCGCGCCCCGCGGCAAGGCTTTCCCCCACTGTGGTGCGTTTGGATACAACCCCCTGGCATTCTTCCGCCGCACCCTTCCCACCCTGTTATTCTGCCGTAGACGCCTCCCGCTCCTCCCTCTCGGCGTACTCGGAGAACCCCTTCGCCCACGACCCATGGTCACCGCCACGCCCGTGCACGACCTGCTTGCCATTGAGAAGTTACGCGAACAAGAACTGGAAGAAGCCCGCATCATTCAAAGCGCTATGCTCCCGTCGCACCCGCTGCACGAATTCGACCTTATTATTTCTCACGAGTTCCAGCCAATCGAGGAAGTCGGCGGCGACTATCTCGACTACTTCTCGCTTTCCGATGGCACCATTGGGCTATATCTGGGCGATGTTTCCGGCAAGGGTTTGCCCGCGGCACTCTACGCCGCGCTCGCCGTCGGCACCTTGCGCGGCATTCACAAAACAGGCCAGCGCCCCGGCCGCGTTCTTTCGTTGCTGAATGAACGATTGTTGCTGCGCGGCATTCCCGGCCGACACACCGCGCTGCAATACGCGATTTTTTATCCTGCCACCGGCGAGATGATCCTCTCGAGCGCAGGCATGCCGGGGCCATTCCTGCTGCGCCAACACGAAATCCATCCATTGCGAGTAGCGGGCATTCCGCCAGGACTACTGCCCGGTGTGGTTTACGACGAGCTTTCCGTGCAACTGGAACCGGGCGACTCCCTGCTGTTCTGTACCGATGGGGTAACGGAAGCGCGCAATGCAGATGACGAGGAATTCGGCGTCGAGCGCGTGCAGGAACTGTGCTGCAGTTGCTACGCGAACACCCCGCTGGTTTTGCTCGAGCACCTCTTCACTGCTCTGGACGAGTTCACCGGCGCTTGCCGCCAATGGGACGACATGACCGCCACGGTGTTCCACTACGCGGAGCCCTGACGCCCCGCCGGACGGTGGCAAAACGGGCAACTGTGCCGCCTTTTTATTTGACCCTCTTTCCCTTCTCACGTAACAAAGGAAGATAGCGTTTTTCTTCCCTGAGGAGTCCTCGATGAACCGCAAGTCCCCGAGTCTGGTGGCACTGGCCTGCATCCTGGCCTACTCGTTAGCCATTCCGTTCGACCTGCCGGCACAGTCGCCCTCCGCATCGCAACGCGCGGGTGAGATTTCCCGCATCATTCCGGCCGTAAATATTACCCGCGGCAACAAGTCCATTGCCGGTCTCGCAAAAACCATTGTGGATTGGCTCGACGTGGTGAACACACAGCCCAACGCGCGCGCCCGTGTCGCGCTGGACGATGGCTCCGTGCTGAACATCGGGTCCGACTCTTCCATGCATATCCTGAAGCACGACGCCGGGGCGCAGCAGACGGACCTGGAGCTGAGCCTGGGCAAAGTGCGCTCGCAAGCCCAGAAAATCACGCAGCCCAACGGAAAATTTGAAGTGCATACGCCCGCCGGTGTGGCCGGCGTGGTGGGCACGGACTTTTATACCGCGTACGAAAACAACATGATGACCGTGATCGTGTTTGAGGGCTTCGTGCGCGTGTGCAATCTTGCCGGCGTTTGTGTAGTGGTGAAAGCCGGGCAGATGACCACGGTTCGCTCCAACGATTCGGCGACGCCTACGGTGAACCAGGCTTCGCTATCGATGATGACCGACGCAATTGCCGCCACGACCCTCGAAGCGCCCAGCGTTCTCCAGCAAGCGCACCACATCAGCAAGGGCACGGCGATCGCACTCGGAGTTATTGCCGCAGTGCCCATCATCGTGATTCCGATCGTCGCCTCGCGCAGCACCACGGCCTCGCCGGTGCCCCCGCCGCCCGTGCGGACAGGCTGTGGGCCCAACGGCGTGGCGGCTTGCTAACGACTTTCCCGTTGTGGTTGCCGTACAAAAAGACCCGGTGACGCCCAGCCGCCGGGTCTTTTGCTTTTGCGAAAAACCGGCAATTTGCGTGACTCGGCTCGCTAGTAGAAAGGCATTAGCGGCAAAGTTCTAGCAACGCGAGCGGGGTCCAAGCCGTCTAAGCACTGTGGTATCTTTGGCGTCACGGTTCGGCTGGTCCCCGTTTTGTTTGTCACACACCCCTGGCGTACACTGGACTCTTGCCACTGGCGTCTAATCCGGAGTGAGGCACCCTTGAAAGATCAATCCCGCGCCGTAAGGCGCTCCCGTAGTTCCCTCGTTTTATCTTCGTTGATTTTGCTGGGCGGGCTGGCAATTGCCGGCGCACCGCGGCTGTTTGCCGCGAATGACACCGCCTCGGCCGCGAAACCGTCGCCGCTGTTTACGGCGATGAAAGAGGAGCTCGACCGATCCATGAAAACGCTCTGCGCGCTTGATCCACCGGCGTATTACATCGGTTACACGCTGACGGACACACAGCGCGCCACGGTTTCCGGCTCCAACGGGGCCTTGCTGCAGAGCGACGACAATCGCAATCGCTGGCTGGAAGTTTCCGTGCGTACCGGCAGCTATGACCTCGACGATACTCACAAGGTGGACGGCAAGCAATTGCCAAATGGCGGCCCCGGCACCAATGCGCCGCTGGACAACGATCCGGACGTTCTGCGCCGCGCTATTTGGCTGGAGACCGACAAGCAATACCGGGCGGCCGCTGAAGCGCTGATCAAAGTCAAGACTGGCAAAGAAGTGAACGTACAAACTGTCGAAGCTAATATCCCCGATTTCTCTCACGAAAAGCCGCAAGACTATATTGGGCCGTGGGTCTCCTACACACTCGATCGCAAACCCTGGGAGCAGCGCGTCCGCGACTATACCGCTTATTTCCGGCAGTCGCCCGCGATCATCAATTCCATCGTGACCTTTACCGCGCTGGCCCAGAACACCATGCAACTCACTTCCGAAGGCACGCAACTTCAATTTGGCCAGATTCGCTACCGGCTGGAACTATATATCCAGGGCAAAGCCGCCGATGGCATGGACATTGACCGCTACTACAACTTCGACTGGGTAAATCCTTCCGACGCGCCCGACGACAAAACGGTGCTGGCGGCCGCGGGGCAATTGCGCAAAGAGATGGAAGGGCTGGTGGTTTCGCCACTGAACGATCCGACGGTGGGTCCCGCGTTGCTGACAGGCCGCGCCGCCGCAGTGTTTTTCCACGAAGTGTTTGGGCATCGCGCAGAAGGCCACCGGCAGAAGGATGTAAACGAAGGGCAAACCTTCGCGAAGAAAGTCAACGAACAGATCCTGCCGTCGTTCTTGACCATTGTGGACGATCCCACGATGAGAAAGCTCGGGAAGCAAGACTTGCTCGGCTTCTACCAGTATGACGATGAAGGAGTGATCGGACAGCGAGTAACGCTGGTGGATCACGGAGTGCTGAAGAATTTTGAAATGTCGCGTTCGCCGTTGGCCGATTTTCCCCACTCGAACGGACACGGGCGGCGGCAGATTGGAGCGACACCGGTTTCGCGTCAAGGCAACTTGATCGTGGAAAGCGATAAGACGGTGACCAACGCGGAATTGCGCACCAAGCTGATCGAGCTCATCAAGCAACAGAATAAGCCGTACGGGCTGCTGATCGACGACATCGCCGGCGGCTTCACGATCACCGGGCGTGGCCAACCGCAGGCGTTCCAGGTGGAACCGCTGGTGGTCTACAAAGTGTTCCCGGATGGACGGCCCGATGAACTGGTGCGTGGCGTGGACATTGTCGGCACACCGCTTGCCGCGCTGACCAAGATCGTGGCTACGGGCGATACTACCGAAGTGTTCAACGGCTACTGCGGCGCAGAATCGGGATACGTTCCGGTTTCCGCAGCCGCTCCCGCGATTCTGACCTCGGAATTGGAAGTACAGAAAAAGCAAACCTCGACCGACCGGCCACCGATTTTGCCGCCGCCGGCTCACGACACCGTAAAAGCGGGAGGTGATCAGTAATGCGTTCGCTACGTCTCGCTGCCATTTTCTTCGGCGTTTGTGTGGCGCCCGGGGTTTTTGCGTCGACGCAAGCGCCTTCGGACCAGGATCACACCATGCAAGCCATGAAGGATGAAATGGCCCGGGCGAAATCGCGCCTGGAATTGGCCATTCCTCCATCAAACCAGCCGGTGAAGCCGTATTACATCGAATACCGGCTGCTGGATTTGGACATTCGTGAAGTGGTGGGGGAATTCGGAGCGCTGGTTTCCTCGAACCACACACGCACGCGGCAGATGATGGTCTCCGCGCGCGTAGGCGATTACAAACTGGACAGCTCGAACTTCATTGCGGATGAAGGGTTCCGCGGATTCATTGGGCCTGCGGGCACCGTGGGTATCGATCGCGACTACAATTCGCTGCGCCAGGATTTGTGGATTGCCACGGACCAGGCCTTTAAGGAAGCAGTCGAAACCTATTCGCGCAAGCAGGCGTATCTGAGCAGCCTGGCGCGTCCCTCGGACATAGACGATTTTTCGCGGGTGCAGGTGCTTCAGCACGTGGATCCGCTGGTCACCGCGGATTGGTCGGGCCGTAATTGGGAACAGGAAGCGCGGGACACTTCGGAGGCCTTGCGGGCATTTCCGAAGATTTACGAATCGCGGGTGACCTACTATTTGGTGTACCTGACGGAATATCTGCTGACCAGTGAAGGCACGGAAGTGCGCATGAACCATGCGTACGCGGCGATTGAAGCGCCGATGAACACGCTGGCCGACGATGGGATGCAGGTGAACCACTTCTACGCCACATACGCGCCGACGCCGGCGGCTCTGCCGTCCGTCGATGAGGTGCGCAAGAATCTGAACGTGGCGGGGACGGAATTGATGGCCATGCGTGCGGCTCCGCCGGCCAGCGATTACACCGGACCGGTGCTGTTTGAGAATCGCGCCGCAGCCGCGTTGCTCGCGCAGGTCCTCGGGCCCTCGTTGAACGGTGCCCGTCCACCCGTCGCGTTCCAGCCGGTGGTGGATCAGCTAATGAGCAGCCTTGGCGCCCGCAGCGATTGGGTGGGCAAAACAGATGTGCGGGTGCTGCCGCCGAGCGTGACGTTGATCGACGATCCAACAGCAAGAGACTACAAAGGCAGCCCGCTGATCGGCGGGTACACGATTGACGAACAAGGGGTGCCGGCGGAAAAAGTCATCCTTGTGCAAGACGGGAAGCTCAAGAATTTGCTGATGTCGCGGCGTCCTGGACCGGATTCGGATAAGTCCAACGGCCACGGGCGCGCGGCGTTCAACGGGGATCCCGCGCCCACGATGAGCAATCTTTTCTTCACATCGTCGGAAACGGTTTCCAAAGACGACATGAAGACAAAGTTCGTGGATGCGTGCAAACAGGAAAAACTCGACTACTGTCTGATCGTGCGGCAAATGGACAACCCGACCATCAGCATCCTGCACCAGGACGATTTCACCGAATTGCTGGCCAGCTTTGGCGGCAATGCGGCCACCGACCGACTGCCGCTGGTGGTTTACCGCTATTATCCGGCGGATGGCCATGAGGAAATGGTTCGCGGCGCACGCATCACCGGGTTCAACGCGCGTTCGCTGCGCAACATGCTGGCCATCGGCAACGACGATTACGTGTACAACTTCATGGAGAATCAAACCGTGGGCGTGGCGGGAACCGCGCTGGGAGCGTTCGGCAGCGCGTCGGACGGATTGCCGGCGTCGGTGGTGGCGCCCTCGCTGCTGTTCGAGGAAGTGGAATTTCGGGGAGCACGCGGTGAACCGAAGCGCTTGCCGATTCTTCCGGAGCCGCCGATGTCGGCGACCGGAGCGGAAGACACAGCGAAGTAAGAAGAGACTGGCCAGTCTAAAGACTGGCCACTACACAAGCGTGCGCTTCGGTGCCTGCACCGAGGATGGACTTTACGGTGAGATCCTTCGTCGCAAAAGGCGCTCCTCAGGATGACAGGTCAAGTTTTTGTTAGGTTTTGGGGTTTTGTGTGGCGTGAGACCGGAAGACCCAAACGCGACAACCGGCGTGTGGGACCCGTGAAGGGCTGGCCAGTCTGCAGGTTGGCCACTACATGACCCGGCTGCGCTACGTTAATAGCTCATGGTTCTGACTCGCACGCTGCACACCGCCAGCCAGGAGAAAAGGCGAGCTGCGCTTCTTTCGATCGGCTCGGCGCTGGTGCTACTTTGCCTGAAGACGTTCCTGGTGTGGCAGACAAGCAGCTTGGGCGTGCTGTCGGAAGCGCTGCACTCGGGACTGGATCTGGTGGCCGCCGTGATTACGTTTCTGTCGGTGCGCGTCGCCGACCAACCGGCCGACGCGCGGCACCCCTATGGCCACGGGAAGTTTGAGAATTTTTCGGCGTTTCTGGAAACCGGGCTGCTGGTGCTGACGGCCCTGTACATCATCTACGAAGCGTTCTACCGCTTGTTTTTTCATTCCGTGCACATTCAGCCCAGTTGGACCGCGATTCTGATTCTGTTGCTGGCGCTGGCGATCGACATGACCCGCGCACGCGCGCTGACGAAAGTGGCGCGGAAACATGTCAGCGAAGCGCTGGAAGCGGACGCGCTGCATTTTTCGACGGATGTGTGGAGCACGCTGGTGGTGATCCTGGGGGTGGCGCTGGTGTGGGCGGGCGAAGCATGGAGCCTGCCGTGGCTGGTGTATGCGGACTCGCTGGCGGCGCTGGTGGTGGCCAGTGTGATTCTGTGGCTAAGTTCGCAGCTGGGCCGGCGCACACTGGATGCGTTGCTGGACGCCGCGCCGGTTGGTTTGCAGAACGAAATCAGCGGCGCGATTGGGCAAATGGAAGGAGTGCTTCGCGTGGAACGCGTGCGCGTGCGGCGCGCGGGAAATCGCCACTTCGTGGATGCCACCGTGTCTGTGCCCCGCGCGGCGAATCTGGAACGCGTGCACGAACTGACCGATGCGATCGAAAAGCGCGTAGCCGAAATTGTGCCCGCCGACGTGGTGGTGCACACGGAACCGCGGGCACCCGAGAACGAGGATTTGTTCGCGTCGATTCGCGCGCTGGCGCAGCGAATGGGCTATGCCATCCACGACATTTCGGCTTACCAGCAGGATGGCCAGGTCTTTGTGGAGTTTCATCTGGAGGTCGACGAGAATCTCTCGCTGGGTGAAGCGCACCGGCAGGCCACGGAGCTGGAAGAAGCGGTGGCGGCGCTCGGCGACAATGGCCGCAAACTCGACGTGAACATCCACATCGAGCCGCTGGGCCGGCATATTTCCACGCCGGAGATCGGCGCGGGCGAGATGCGGCAACTAGAGTTGGCGGTGGAAGCGTTCTTGAATCACATGCCACGAAATTACGATGAGCTACTGAATTGCCACGGTGTGCGGGCGCGGCAGGTGGAGCATCACATATTGGTGTCGTGCCACTGCGTGATGAAAAGCGATTATTCGATCACGCGCATTCACGATGTGCTGGCGGAGCTGGAGGACTTGGTGAAAGAGCGCTTCCCGCAGATTTTCCGCGTCACGATTCATCCGGAACCGCCTGAAGCGTCGTAAGCGCAGGCCTCGAAGAGCAAAAACCTGGCTAGTCTAGGGGCGGGACACCACGCAACAAGCGTGCGCTTCGGTACCAGCACCGAGGATGAACTTTACGGTGAGATCCTTCGTCGCAAACGGCGCTCCTCAGGATGACAATTTCCATCAGAGATTGCTGAATCGTCAGAACCGCGGGCTTAGGAAGGCCATCTTTGCTGCGGACCGCGCATGGAAACCGAGCTTCACGCTACAATAACATGCTGATTTACTTTTTCTATTAACTATGGTTAATATGAGTACCGCGCCGGCTCCGCGGGCCTGCTGGCGCGCGGGGGCCGCTTTTGGGGAACCGCGAAAGGAAGGCATTTCGCTCCATGCCGCGCGCGCTTTTGATTGCGATGGCCCTTCTGGCCTTGGCCGGATGGTGGAGCGTGCCCGCCTGGCCACAGGGAGAAACGACCAGCGCGATCGTGGGGCAGGTCAGCGACGCCAGCAACGCGCCGATCCCGGGTGCGACCGTTACCATCAGCAATCGCGAAACCGGCCTGGAGCGCTCGGCGAAAACGGATGCGTTGGGGCGTTTTGACTTTCCGCAACTGAAGCCAGGGACCTACTCGGTCAAAGTGGAAGCGGCCGGCTTCGAGGCGCAACGGAACGACCATGTGCTCTCCGGCCTGGGGCAAAAACAGGCCATAAATTTCACCCTGAAAGTGAGCACGGCGAAGTTGTCCGTAGAGGTATCGGGCGAGGCGCCGCTGATCAATCCGCAAAACGCGAACACTTCCACCAACCTGAATGCGCCCGCGCTGGAGAGTCTGCCGAATCCGGGGGGTGATCTGACGTACCCGCTGCAATTTTCTCCCGGCGCGCTGATCAATACAGCGGGGAGCGGCAATGATTTTGTGGGCAGCTCGAACGGTTATGGAAACGTGGAGTTCAATGGCTTGCCGGCGCTGTCCAACGGGTACGTCGTGGACGGCTTGGAGACGAATGATCCGCTGACCAATCTGAACAGTGGGCTTTCGACAAATCTGGTGCTGGGATTGAACTCCATCGCAGAAGTCACCGTGAACACGTTGTCGTACGAAGTGGATCAGGGCCGATATGGCGCAGCACAGGTGAACTACGTGACGAAATCCGGCTCGAACGAATTTCACGGCAATCTTTATGAAATCTGGAATGGGTCGCGCTTCAATGCGGCGGATTTTTTCACCAATTCGACGCCAGGGAATCACAAACCACGGTCGACGGTAAATCATTTTGGCGGCAGCCTGGGCGGGCCGCTTCGTCACGACAAGTTGTTTTTCTTTTTCGACACGGAATGGATGCGTATTGCGTTGCCGATTGTGACCCCCACGACGGTGCCCACGCCGGCGTTCGAAAATTATGTGCTGCAGAAATTGCCGCTGGGCGGAACAGACTCGGTTACGAGAAGCGTTTATCCCGCGTCCCCGCAGTCGGTGCCGTTTTATCAAAAGCTGTTTTCGCTGTACGGAAACACCAACGGGACGCCGCTGGCGGTTTTAGGGTGTCCGTTCGATGCGGGAGGCGGAGCGCCGGCGATCGCCAACGATGGGAATGGCTGTGCGAACCGGCAAAGCATTTCGCATTCGAGCGACGATCACGAGCAGGTGCAGACCGCGCGAGTAGATTACAACCTGGATGAAAACAACACGTTGTGGTTTCGCTTTCAGGCCGACACGGGCGTGCAGGCGGCTTACACCGACCCAATCAACTCCATTTTCGATGCGTTTTCTCCGCAGCCGCTGTATTCGTTTGCCGCGGGATACACGCACGTGTTTTCACCGCACCTGGTGAACTATTTCAATCCGGGTTTTTCGTGGTACGAGAGTCTGTTCGGTCCTGCAGATCCGCAGCAAACGTTGGCGGCGTTTCCAATGGTGCTGCAAGGAATTGGGGCGAATGCGCCGTTCACGACGATTGGCGGGCTGGATAACACGTGGATTCAGGGCCGGCGCGCGTCGCGCTTTTTCATTAACGATAATTTGGCGTGGAGCCACGGAGCACACGAACTGCGGTTTGGCACCAACACGCGGATTTTCCGGTTGAATGATTACGACTTTGGCGAAGGATCGGTTCCCACGGCGACTTACACGACGCTGCCGCAATTCGTCTACGGAGTGGCGTCCACAGCGACGCAAACCTTTCCCGTTTCCGCGAATGAGCCGTTCAATTTCCTGAATGTGGATTTCTACGCGCAAGACACCTGGAAAGTTACTCAGAAATTCACGTGGACCTTCGGCTTGCGCGATACGTTCAATTCCAATCCGCTGAATCCTCACGATCAGATCGCTCGGTTGATGGGATCGTTCGATGCGATTTCGCATGACGTGAACCAACCGTTGAGCGAGGCGATCCAGACGGGACTGGGCAATATTTTCGAGGCGACGCCGTGGGCGATTCTGCAGCCGCGCACGGCCGTTGCGTGGCAGTTCGCGCCAAATACGCTGCTGCGTGCAGGCTTTGGCGTGTTCAGCGACCTATTGCCGGGAACGATTGCCGATGTGGTGGGAGACAATCCGCCGTATGTGCAAACGTTTCAGGGAGGCTTGCTGGGCACGGTGGGCGGGACGGCCATTGCGCCCGGCGTGCCGAATAGCGCGATCGATGCGGTGGAAGCAGCGCACCTGAGTTTTTCTTCCGGCTTTCCGCAAGGGGAACTGTCGTGCGCATCGGCGCTTGCCAATCCGGGAAGCTGCTTGCCGCCGGTGAATATTACGGCAGTGCCGAGCGGCAGGCTGCATGCACCGTATTTCCTGCAGTGGAGTCTGGGCCTGGAACAGCAGTTCGGGCAAAACGCGAGCGTGAAAGCGCAATACGTGGGCACCAGCGCGGTGAATCAGCCGTACTTGACGCAAGTGAACGGATACCAGACGGTGTGCCCAGGCTGCTTCGCTCCGTTTCCATACTTGCAGCCGGCGGATGCACGCTTTGGCGCGGTGACGCAATTCTCGACAGGAGCGAGCAGTCATTACGACGGCTTACAGTTGTCCGCGATGAAGCGGATGGGGCACGGGTTGATGGGGCAAGTGAATTACACCTGGAGCCATTGCATGGACACGGTGTCCAATGGCGGCTTCCTGCAATTTTCTTCGGGCGGCATCCTGAATCCGCTGCCCGGCGAGCTGAAGCGCGACTACGGCCCGTGCGATTACGACATTCGCAACAATCTGAACGCGCAGTATGTATACGAATTGCCGTCGAAGTTCAAAGGCGGATGGCGGGCGCTGGCGCTGAATGGTTGGCAAATTTCGGGCACGGTGTTTTGGCACAGCGGGATTCCGTTTTCGGTGTTGAGCACGCCGTATTCGGCGGATGGCAACGGGATTGTGAACGGAAGCGGACCGCAATTCGCGAGTGTGGTTCCGGGCGTTCCGTTGTACGAGCACAAGCCGATCCCGGGAGTGACGCAGCCGGGCACGGTGCAGTGGTTGAACCCGAATGCGTTTGTGTCCGCGGTCGATCCGAGCACCGGCGCTTGTTATGGAGGAGATAGCGCAGCGAACTGTCAGTTTGGGGATTTGGGACGCAACGCCCTGCGCGGGCCTGACTTTGTGTGGAGTGATTTGTATCTGACGAAATGGTTCCGCGTGACGGAAACGGTGAAGCTGCGCTTCGACACACAATTTTTCAACGTGTTGAATCATCCCAATTTTGCGTTGCCCAGCATGGTGCTGGCGGGCATCCCTGGGAAACCAGCGACGCAAACAGGATTTGGCGCGCTGACATACACGACTTCGCCGCCTACGGGTTTGCTTGGGGTGGGGCTTGGCGGAGACAGCACGCCACGCATGATTGCGTTTCAGTTGCGGCTGGAGTTCTGAGTTCGGGCGCGGCGGATCAGAACCGTTGCCCGTCTAAAGACTGGCCCCTACACAACCAGTCGCCCCAACGCCGGCACCGTGTATGGACTGTACGGTGAGATCCTTCGCCGCGGACAGCGCTCCTCAAGATGACAACTCTAGGGACGTTTTGGCGAGAGGTTCCGGAGCTAGAGAAATGCGGGCTACTGCGCGGGGCGGCGGCCGGCGACTACTTGTGCGGCGAAGGCCAGGACTGCAGGGAAGCAAACGAGGACGTAGCGGGGCTCGGGAGTTTCGAGTGTGGTGAGAAACGCAGTGCGAACGAGGATGTAGAAGAGTAAGACTGCGACAGGCAGGCGCGCCGCAGGACAACACCACAATTTTGCGATGCCCCAGAGCGCGAGTGCTACGTAGAGCACGTTGAGGAAGAAGAACAGGATGGTCATCTCCTGGTCGACGGGGTCTTCTTCGCGCTGGTACGCCAGCGGAAAGACGTGGCCGGAAATCGGCAGAAGTTCGATGCGCGGAGTAAACCAAATGCGGTTGGCGCGGCGCAAGGGAATCCAGAGATAGGTGCGCAGGGGATGGCGGGCGGTGCGCTCGCGAGCGAGTTGCCCGAAGATGGCGTCCTCTTCGCGGGTCCAGGTGAGGTCGTCATTGTATTTGTCGAGGACCGCGGCGACGCGATCGCGCTCTTCGGGGGTGTCGAAGGCGGAGGAGGGAATGTCGTCGAGGTTGATGACGTCGTCGTTGAGCTTCCAGGCGACCAAATAATTGTCGCGGACGCGGTAGAGCCAGGTGCGCTCCCAGGCCATGAAGCCTTTGGGATCGACTTCGCTGGGAAGCGTGGTGTCTTTCGGGGCGAGGGGCTGAAATTCATGGAGGGTGATGGCGTTGCGAATGGTCCAGGGGATCAGAGGCACAAGGCACGCAACGCCCATGAGGGCGCAAAGGGCGATCCAGTGCTTCCATTGCCCGCGCGGCAACATGTAGAAGGCAAGTGCGACAAACGTGGTGATCAGCAGGAGTGGCGTTTCCGGGCGCAGCAGCGCGCCGATGCCAACAACGAAACCAGCGACTGCGGCAAGCTTCCAGACATCCTGCAGGCGCAATTCGCGTCCACGCCAGAGCAAAATGGAAGTTCCCGCGAGGGCTGCGGCAACGAGGACCAGGAGAAGAAACGCAACGCCAGTGAGGAACGTGGCCCATACCTCGGTCAGCGGCACAGCCACGTAGTTGGCGATGAAGGGACAGAGCGCAGCGAGCCACAAAGCAAATAGAAAGACGCGTTTGGATTTGGAAGGCTGGCCGCAGAGACGCACCAGAACAGCGGCCAAGGTCGCGATGACGAGGCAGCCGGCTAGATCGACAAGGGTCTGCGCAAGCATCACGGCGAGACGAGCGTTTTCGCCGGTACGCCCGGTGATGGCGTAGACGATGGCGAGAAAAGCGGGGTAGCCGGGCATGCGCAGGTCGACAGGAGTGGCGACGCCGTCGATATCCATGGCCAGCTTGCCCAGCTTGATCCAGTTGGTCGCGAATTGCTCGTAGAGGACGGTGTCGCCGCTGGCGGTGGGATATTTCAGCACAAAAAGGAGCCGAAGGACGGCGCCGGCCAAAAGAGGCAGCCCGGGATGGGAGAAAAAACGTTTCATTCGCTTCATGGCATCTTACAATAGAGAGGTTCAGTTACCTTCGACGGAGTGATCTGTCTCGGCGTACCCACCCGCGACGAGGCATCCACATAGCATGAAAGAACGTAAGCCGATCTTTTACGATTCGGAGAAGGTGCGTTGGCGTCGCACGCGCCGGGTGCTGGAAATCAGCGGGATGCTGCTGACGCTGCTACTGGTGTACTTCTTTGTTACCGTGGCAGGCAGCGTAGAATTGCCGTCGGCATTGCTTCCGGATACGCGGCCTACGTATCACGCGGCGAAGAAGAAGAACCTAAAACTGGTGAACACGCGGGAGGGACGGCACCGGCGCGTCGCGCGCATCGGGCAGATTCCCGAAGGGTACGATCCGCTGCGGGCGGCGTTTTTCGTCAGTTACGACTCGAATAGCCTGGCCACGCTGAAGAAACATTACAAAGATCTGGACTTGCTGATGCCGGAGCAATTGCACGCGGTGAGCGCAGACGGCGCGATCACGGTGGTGGACTACGAGCGGAACCAGACCGTCAAGGCCACACCGGCCGAAGCCATCGCCCGACTGAGTCAGGACAAACTGCATCAATGGATGCGCTCGTTGAATCCCCCGGTGGAACTCCCGATGATGGGGATGCTTAACAATTACGACGGAGTGGCCTGGAAAATCACCGAGATGGAAGAGATGCTGGCAAATCCAACGGCGCGGCAGCATCTGGTGTCGGACGTAGTGCAGTACGCGGTGCAAGCGAAGCAGGCCGGGATTGTGCTGGATTTTGAGGAAGTGCCGCTGAAGAGCCAGCCGAATTTCCGGCAGTTCGTAGCGGAGTTGGCGTACGGGCTGCACGGCGCCGGGTTGAAGTTGATGATCGCGCTTCCGGCGCGGGACGATGACTACGATTACGCGTTTTTCGGGCGCGAGACGGACGCCATCATCCTCATGAACTACGACCAGCACTGGCTGAGTTCACCGGCCGGACCCATTGCTGCGCAAGACTGGTTCATGGAGAACTTGCGGCAAATCCGTGACGTGGTGCCAGCGCAGAAGATCGTGGTGGGCATCGCCAATTATGCGTACGACTGGACGGACACGGGGCAAAAGGGAGTAATCCACGGGGAAGAGGCCAGCGTACAAACGGCGCTTTTGCACGCACATGAATCCGAGGCAGACATCGACTTCGATCCGACGGCCTTGAACCCGCACTATTCCTACGAAGACGAACAGAATCACACGCACCAGGTCTGGTTTCTGGACGCGGTAACCGCCTATAACGAATTGCGGGCGTCGGAACGGCTGGGTGTGCAAGGCACGGCGCTGTGGCGATTGGGAACGTCGGACACGTCGATTTGGCCGATTTGGGATGCGGTACATGCCGACGACGCAACGCGCGACAAACTGAGAGATTTGCCGCCTGGGCCCGACCTGATTCTGGAAGGCGCGGGCGATATTTGGCGAATTATCGACACGCCGAAGGCTGGAAAGCGCAGCTACACCTACGACAACATCAGCGACCTGATCACCAGCGAGAAATATGACGCGATCCCGCTGTCCTACGACATCGACCAGATCGGCGATGCGAAAAACAAGCTGGTGATTTCGTTTGACGACGGGCCGGACCGGCGCTGGACGCCGCGGATTCTGGACATTTTGAAAGAGAAACATGTGCCGGGGGTATTTTTCGTGGTGGGGGAGGAAGCCAACTCATCGCCGGACTTGTTGAAGCGTGAATACAACGAAGGGCACGAAATCGGCAACCACACCTTCACGCACCCAAATTTTGACGAAATCTCGCATACGCAATTGAGATGGGAATTGAATCTGACGCAGAGGCTGATCGAGAGCACGCTGGGCGTGAAATCGCTGCTGTTCCGCCCGCCGTACGGCATCGACCACCAGCCGGAATACGCGGAGGAAATCCAGCAGTTGCCGTATCCGCAGGATTTGGGCTACATCATCGTAGGGCAACGGGTGGATCCGGACGATTGGCGAGTGGATCCGCCGCGGGCGCAACGTCCGGCGAAAGAAATTGTGGCCGACGTGCTGCGGCAGGCGAACAAAGGGAACATCATTTTGCTGCATGACGGAGGCGGCGACCGCGAGCAGACCGTGGAGGCGCTGCCGCAGATCATCGATCAGCTACGGGCGCAGGGTTACGAATTTACGTCGGTATCCGACCTGCTGGGGCAAAACCGGGACGCGGTGATGGTGCCGCTGTCGTTTCGGGAACGAATGGAAGCGCGGGCGGATGGGGTGATTTTCGGGATTTTTCAGTGGTCGCGATTTGCGATTGCGACGGTGTTCATTCTGGGGATTGTGCTGGTCAGCGGGCGCGCGCTGATCATCGGGATACTGGCGATTATCGAGAAATTGCGGCCCGACCGCGCGAAACTGGCGGAGCCGCCACCGGCGGTGACGGTATTGGTTCCGGCGTACAACGAAGAATCGGTGATCGTGCAGACGGTGCAATCGGTGCTGCTGTCGGATCTCGACGAGATTCACGTGATTGTGGTGGACGATGGCTCGGCGGACCGCACGCTGGAACTGCTGCGCGAAAACTTCGGTAAGAATGAGGCGGTACAAATCATTCACCAAGAGAACCGGGGAAAAGCCGCGGCACTGAACAACGCGCTGTCGAATGCGAAGACGGACATTGTGGTGACGATCGACGCGGATACGGAGATTGAGCCGGACGCGATTCGGAAATTGTTGCGGCACTTCTCTGATCCGCGAGTGGCCGCGGTTGCGGGCAATGTGAAGGTAGGCAATCGCTCGCGGTGGCTGACGCGCTGGCAAGCACTGGAGTATGTGACCAGCCAGAACATGGAGAAGCGCGCGTTCGATCTGCTGAATTGCATTACCGTGGTGCCGGGTGCGCTGGGAGCGTGGCGGAGGAAAGCGATCGAAGAAGCGGGGGGAATCACGGCAGACACCGTGGCGGAGGACGCGGATTTGACCATCGCGATCCGGCGGCGGGGCTGGCGCATCACCTACGACGAAGACGCTATCGCGTGGACGGAAGCGCCGGAAACAGCGGGCATGCTGATTCGCCAACGGTTCCGGTGGACCTTTGGGACGCTGCAGTCGTTCTGGAAGCACAACGACACGCTGTTCCGGCCGAAGTACGGGATGCTGGGATTTGTGGCGCTGCCAAATATTTTTGTGTTTCAGATTGTGCTGCCGCTGGTGTCGCCGATCATCGACTTGCTGTTCTTTGGAAGCATCGTGTTGTGGGGGCTGGCGCAACTGCACATAACGCAGATTCCGCAGCTTTGGACCACCGCGGACGTACAGAGATCCGTGGTGTTCTTCCTGGGCTTTTTGATTATTGACGTGCTGACATGCGTGATCGCGTTCGCGCTGGAACGGCATGAAGATTGGACGCTGCTGATTCCGGTGCTGCTGCAGCGATTCTATTACCGGCAGTTGATGTACATCGTGTTGTTCCGGTCGGTGAAGGAAGCGGTCAGCGGGCGGCCGGTGGGGTGGAGAGGCGTGGAACACGAGCCGCCGCGGCCGACGCCGGAGCCGGCTACGCCGTAGTGGGGGGCGATTTGGCTGGCTACAAACGGTGGAGCGCGCGGGTCGGTTGAGATCCTTCGTCGCAAACAACGCTTCTCAGGATGACACGGCATCCCTTTATTGGCAGACACAAAAGAACTCACCACAGAGGCCGCTGAGATCCGCGGAGCAAACGGAGAGTGCTTGATGGCCCCGTGAAGGAATGCACCTCGCGCCTCTTTTGGCCTCCGTTATCTCTGCGGCAGCGCCCGCGGATCGGTTGAGATCCTTCGTCGCGTCCGCCCCCGCGCTGCGCGCAATGGCGGACAGGCACTCCTCCGGATGACAATTCACTTTTGATTTTGTGTTTACTGGAGAACAGCGAGTGTCGCACCCGCAGAAGAAAAAGCAGGTCCCTCGCGCTGGGCTCGGGATGACAGATCTCAGTTTTGAAGAAACACGGGTTAGTGGGAAGGTTCGATGGCGGGAGTGTCCTGGGCTGGAGGAAAGAAGAAGTCGCGAGGATCGGACCAGAAACGGCGCCACAGGGTGAGCAGGATTTCATGGTTTTCGGTGGCGGAAATGTCCTGGGCCCGAAGAGCGAGCCGCAAAGCAAGGTAGAAGCTGACGCCGAGGTTCATGACAAAGGTTACGGCGATACCCAGCGAGGCCCAGATCAACGCGCCGCGGCCCAACACGTCCACACCGCGAGAAGTGACGCCCAGAGCTAAAGTGCCGGTCGACAGGGTGACGTGACGCACGTCCAGGGGCAAGCCGAAGAAGTGGCCGACGGACGGCGTCATGCCCAGCATGAAACCGAGGACGATAGAGCCGCCCCAAGGGGCGATGTTGCGCGCAAATGATTCGGAAAAACGCTGCAGCGTATCCGGTTTGAAAGAAGAACCGAGGCGATGTTCGGCGATGGCCCTGGGGAGTTGGTGGTACACCGCCCAGTTTTCAATCCAGCCGCCCGCCAGACTGGAAAGCCAGAGAATCACTCCGGTGAGAATGGCGTAAAAGATGGTGCCGCTGGCGATGGGATTCATGGACTTCACGGCGTAGTCGGCGGATTCGACGCTGAGGAATGGCGCGCCAAAGGTGAGTTTCCAGATGAGGCTGAAGATCACGGCTCCGCCGCCGACGGCGATAATATTGCCGAAAGCGGCGGCGAGTTGGGAACGCACGATGCGCTGGACGTAGGACACGAGTTCGTCAATTTTGGAAGTATCCTGGCAGCGCTGCAGAATGTGAGCCAGAGCGGCGCCGGTCATGGAGGGCTGCTTGGTGGCGAGAGCCAGATGGAAGATGTGCATCAGAACGAAGCTGACGGCGTAATTCAGGCCGGCGAGGAAGCCCTCCACAAATGGGGGCCAGCCGCGATGGGTAACCATCATTTTAATGGCGGCGGTGCCCACGGTGAGGAGCCCACCGCCGAACGCGGCGTACCACATCTGGCGATACTCTTCGCGATTATTGGTGACGTAGTGTTCGCCGGTTTTTCCCGCCCATTCGACAATCTTCTTGGCGAGCAGGCGAAAGCTGTTTTGCGCCAAACCGAGGAGGCTACGGTCATGCAGGCGGCCGCGAATGACGTCGCTGAGCAGGCGCAGCGAAGTGATGAGTTTGGGAGCACCGGGTTGGGCCACGAGCACCCCGCAGATAAGTTCCATGCGCTTGAGGCTTTGCTCGATGACGTCCATGGCGTAGACCACGTCGAGATTGACGCCGCGGGTGTCGAGATGAGTGACGATGGCCTGGAGTTCGGCGCGGCAATCGGTGACGGCAGCTTTCCAGTCCTGCGCGGTTTGCGTAATGCTTTCTTTTTCCTCGACAGCTTCCAGCAGCGCATCCGAGGTGCGCATCAAGCGATGAAAAGCGGATTGCTGCACGGGACCGCCTTGGCCGCGGATGCGCAACTTTTCCGACAGGCCGAGGCCCTGGGCACGAGCGGCAAGAAGGTAAAAGGCGTCGCGCAGTCCGGCGGTCGGTCTTTCCCAAGGTTCTGGGATATCCACCGGAGCGAAGTAGGACGCTAACAGCTTAAGCTGCTCGGGAGACTGGCTGAAGAAGCGACTAACTTCGCGTTGCGTGGGAAAGAGGCGAAGAAAAAGTTTGGCGAGATCGGTTTCTTCGCGAGGTGCGGGAAGAACGGCGCTGAAGAAGCGGTCTGAAGCTTCCGATAAAAGACCACGATCGGTGGGCAGGCCGGATTGCGCGAAGAGAGAAGTGCCGTCGGTTTCCTCAAGAATGGCGGCGATGCCGGCTTGATAGCGGTCGCGAAGTTCCGGGGAGGCTTCGAGAATGGAAAGCCAAACGCGCTCGCGGCGGAACTCCGGACCGGTGTGCGCGAAGAAATCGGTGGCGGGACGAAATTCGGGAAGGCGATCGTCCTTGCGGCGCAACCAATCGTAGAAGGCCACGAGGGCATCAAGGCGGGCGTGAAGCGTCCCGGCGCGAGTGAAGTCTTCCAGCAGACTAGCCAGGGTTTGCAGCGAGCGGTTCGCGTGTACCTGGACCGGAAAAAGGGAGAGAACCAAATCGCGAGTGGAGTCCACCAGGAGCCTCGTCAAGGCAAAGAAAGATATAGGGAACTTTCCGTTCCTGCAAGCGTCGTAATGGTAGCAGTTTGGGAGAGGTTGTGGGCAGTGACCGCATAAGGAAGAAGGTGTATGCGTTGGCAAACGAAAAGCAGGTCCCTCGCTTTACTCGGGATGACAGGCGTTGAAGGCGAGGGTGGACGGCGTACCCGGTTTTTCGCAGATTTCCATCTATAAGTTTAAATGGTGTACGATATTGACCCATCCGAAGGGAGGCACCCATGGCCGTCACTTTTGAACTGAATGGACAGTCCAAGACCGTTGATGTGGATCCGCAGATGCCACTGCTGTGGGTGCTTCGCGACACCCTGAATATGACCGGGACCAAGTTCGGGTGCGGCATGGCGCTGTGCGGGGCGTGCACCGTGCATATCAATGGCGAAGCGGCGCGCTCGTGCATCACGCCGATTTCGAGTGTGGCGGGGAAGAAAATCACGACGATTGAGGGGCTGTCGGCGAACGCGTCGCACCCCGTGCAACTGGCATGGATTGAAGAGGATGTGCCGCAGTGCGGCTATTGCCAGTCCGGCCAGATCATGAGCGCGGTGGCGCTGCTGGCGAAGAAGCCGAATCCGACGGATGCGGACATCGATGATTTCATGAGCGGTAACATCTGCCGTTGCGGAACCTACCAGCGCATCCGCAAAGCGATTCACCGCGCGGCTACCCTGCAAGCGGCCAAGTAGTAGTTGCCTTCCGAAAGCGTGGCCGGCTGGGCTGCGCGAGACAGTTAGAGGAGGAGTGCCATGGCACAGACGCTCGTTCTCGACCGGCGTGAATTTCTGAAGAGCAGCGCAGCGACGGGTGTGGGGCTGCTGATTGGCTTTCGGCTGGAC
>DATKPS010000076.1:0-30192 GCA_035524015.1 Candidatus Sulfotelmatobacter sp. | reverse complement strand
GCGTCGTAGGCGGTAAGCAAGGGATAGAGCAATTCGTGAACGGCGATGGGCAGGTTGTTCTCGAGGCGCGAGCGAAAATCTTCGCGCTCCAACATGCGGGCCAGGCGGTAATGGCCGCAGAGGCGCACGATGTCGTAGCTGGACATTCCGCCGAGCCACTCGCTGTTGTAGCGAACTTCGGTTTTATCCTTGTCGAGGATCTTGTAAACCTGCGCGAGATAAGTTTGGGCGTTGGATTGAACTTCCTCGCGGCTCAACGGAGGGCGCGTTTCCGAGCGGCCGGTGGGATCGCCGATCATGGCCGAGAAATCGCCGACGAGGAAAATGGCAGTGTGCCCCATATCTTGAAAATGCTTTAGCTTGCGCAACACCACGGTGTGCCCGAGGTGAATGTCCGGAGCGGTGGGGTCGACGCCCAGGTAGACGCGGAGCGGTTTGCCGGTTTTGACGGAGTTGGCGAGCTTTTGTTTCAACTCGTCCTCGGGGATGACTTCGGCGACGCCCTTTTTCAGGTATTGGAGTTGCTCTTCAACGCTTTTGAAATGAGATTCGGTTGTCATGATGTGGGCGAATGGTCGTCGTTCAGCACGCGGCGACCTTCGAGGCGCCATTTTCCTTGCAGAATGAATTTCACCGCCTCGCTGTAGATGCGGTGCTCTTCCTTGAGAATGCGCTCCGAAAGAGTGTGCTCGTCGTCGTTATCCAGAACGGGAACCACCGCTTGCAAAATAATGGGACCGGCGTCGAGATTTTCGTCGACAAAATGCACGGTGCAGCCGGCAAATTTCACGCCATGGTCCAGCGCTTGTTTTTGCGCTTCGAGACCGGGAAAGGAGGGCAGAAGCGAAGGGTGAATATTCAAAATCTTCCGCGGAAAGGCGGCCACAAAATAGGGCGACAACAAGCGCATGTACCCGGCCAGGCAGATGAGCTCGACCTTATATTCCTGCAAGACCGCGACCACCTGGCGATCATAGGCTTCCCGCTGCAATCCTTTGGAAGGAATCATTTTTGCGGCAATGCCGCGTTGCTGTGCGCGCTGCAGGCCCAGTGCATCGGGTTGATTGCTGATGACCATAACAATCTCGGCGTCGGGAATCTTGCCGGTAGCGACGCTGTCCGCCAGCGCCTCGAAGTTAGAGCCACGGCCGCTTAAGAGGACTCCAATTCTGTTCTTCATAAACGAAAAACGTTAGCACACCTGGGAACGCCATCCAAATGACGGTAGCACCGCAGACGGAACAGGGCGGCGCACAACCGAAAGGTCAAGTGCGAGCGTCACAATTGGGACAGGATGGTTTGCCCGACCGGGAATGCACGGACCTGTTCTTCATTTGCCCTTCTTACCAGTAGCGCAGAGTATTTCTGTTATTTATCGTGCACTGAGTAGTTATCCGAGCGGCCCCGGGTCCCCCTTCCCACCCATTACCGCTCCATAAACTAATTAAGGGATTATCCGCCCATGGGTAAAAAGGTATTGGTGTGCCTGCTTGCAGTGGTGTCTTTCGCAGCTTCCTCAGTTTTTGCAGTTCCTCGTTCCGTAGAAGTTAGCCTTTCGCCCAGTTCGCTGGCTTTCGGCAGTGTTACCGTGAACACAAACTCCGCGGCACAAACGATGGTGATTACCAATGAAAGTTCGCGCACGCGGGAAATCCTATCGGTCAAGAGCGGCTTGTCGGAGTTTGTCGTGACTGGGCCGGCAACTCCTTTCAGTTTGGCCGCTCATGCGACCGCGTCGTTCAGCGTGGTATTTTTGCCCAATGCTGCCAGCTCCTACAGTGGAAGCATTGCTGTAGCCATAAGGTATTGGGACGGGGACGAAGTCACGATTTCGGCGCCAGTGAGCGGGACCGGGAAATCCGCGGCTCCGGCGCCCACGTACTTGCTCTCCAGCAGCACGAGCAGCCTGAGTTTTGCGAATACGCTGGTGGGCAGTTCCGCTTCGCAATCCGTCACGGTGACGAACACAGGAACAGGAGCGGTAACGGTTTCGTCCGCTGCTATTTCAGGTAGTGAATTTGCCGTTAGTGGCTTGTCGGGATCGGTTTCTCTCGCGGCCGGAAGCAGCCTGTCGCTGAGCGTCAGTTTCGCGCCGACGGCGGTGGGTAGCGTCACCGGCAGCCTCACGGTGGTTAGCACGGCGACTAATTCGCCAGCGACCATTGCGCTTTCCGGGGCAGGTGTGCAGCCGGCGATCAGCGTAACTCCGTCGAGCGTGAGCTTCAGCAACGTCTCGGTGGGCGTAACCAACACACAGACGATAACCATCAAGAACACCGGGACGGCTAATCTCACCGTTTCCGCGGCTTCGTTGCCGGGGAGTACATTCACGATGTCGGGCCTGACCATCCCACTCACGTTGGCCCCTGGAGCTTCTTCGGGCTTCTCGGTGAACTTCACGCCGGCGTCGGCAAGCACCTTCTACGCCAATCTGTCACTGACGAACAATTCGCCGACTTCTCCCGTGGTGGTGGCGTTGTCCGGCAGCAGCGTCGCGCCAATGCTAACTCTCTCGGCCTCGCCGACGTCCTTGAGTTTTGGCAGTGTGACTACCAATAGCAGCACCAGCCAAACGGTGACAGTGACAAACACAGGCAACGCCAGCGTGAGCATCTCGGGCATCGCAGCCAGCGGCACGGGATTCTCGACGTCGGGAATTACTCTACCGATCACGCTCGCGGCCGGACAGTCCACCTCCTTCAGTGTAGTGTTTGATCCCACGAGTACGGGTAGTCTGACAGGAAGCGTGGTAGTGACAAGCAACGCTTCTAATTCCCCGTTGTCGGTCGCACTAAGCGGCACGGGCACAGCGCCAACTACCTATTCCGTTTCATTGACGTGGACTCCCGGGTCATCGGCATCGGGATTCAATCTTTATCGCGGGACCCAGTCGGGCGGCCCGTACACCAAGTTGAATAACAGCGAGCTTTCGACTGCGTCGTACACCGACAGCAGCGTCACGGCGGGGCAGACGTATTATTACGTGGCGACGGATCTAAACTCGTCGGGCCAGGAAAGCACCTACTCTAACCAAGTGACTGCCGCGATTCCGTAGTCCGTGTTTTAAAAACGGACGAACGTGCACAGTGCCTGCCGGTCCTCCCTTCCGGCAGGCACTCTCCGTCTGGGGTCCGCCGTTTTGGGGGACCAGGCCGCGGAAGCGCTAGTGAATTCCCTTGCTGTTGAGGTACGGCCCGTATTTCTTGTCGGATGCCTGAATGTGGTTGGTCAACCAGTTCTTCAGGAAGTTCATGACTTCGAGAGAAAGCGTGATGGTCTGTCCGCTGTTGTACTTTTTCTGCACTTCCAATACTTGCAGTGTCAATGCGTCGTGTTCTTTTTTGTGGGCGACGGCATCGGGATAATTGGTCTGGGCAAAAAACTTCTCCTCGTGGGCGAAATGGATTTTGGTGTAATCCACCAAGCCATCCAGTACCTTGCCGAGTGTTTCTTTTCCCTGGCCTTTCATGACCGCGTCGTACAGTTCATTCAACATCCCCACGAGTTTCTGGTGATCGGTGTCCAACAATCTGACACCGACGGCCATTTTTTCATTCCAGTTCATCAACGGCATACTTGTTTTCCTTTCTCGCTCACAGGAGACCGCGGAGACACAACCTTCCGGTTGCGGATGAAGATGCACGCGGAGTACCAGCGGAAAGGGCCCGATGGTAGAGCCGGAAAGGAAAAATGGCTGGCTAGTGCGGTTCAGAAGCGCAGGGGCGTGTTTGCTTCTGGTCTATGGGTATCTTTTTGAAACGCCGCTGTTCCGTGTACCAGAGGCTACGTACTCAGCCTTGCAGGTTTAAGGCGCCGGAATAGATCAAGCGGGCTTTGCCGGTGTCACCGCGTTCGATGCGGCCGATGCGGAAGAATTTTTCGCGGCGGCGTTTCAAATCAGCTTCTGCGTTCTTCACATGCTCGGCGGGCACAATCACAATCATGCCGATGCCCATGTTGAAGGCCTGCAGCAATTCGTCCGAGTCGATTTCGCCCAACTTCGCAAGGTACTTAAAAATGGAAGGAATGGGCCAAGCGTCCAAATCGATGATCGCTTTCACGCCACTGGGCAGCACACGCGGCAGATTGCCGGGAATGCCGCCACCGGTGATATGCGCCATGGCGGAAACCCAGCCCTTGGCCAAAAGGTTCTTCACCGCCGGCGCATAACAAACGTGAGGTTTCAGCAACTCCGCGCCAATTTTATTACCGACCTCGGCGACGTACGTTTCCGATTTGAGTTTTGCTACTTCGAAGACCAGCTTGCGCGCGAGAGAATAGCCGTTGGTGTGCAGCCCTGCCGAGGGGAGCCCCAGTAAGGTATCGCCGGGCTTGACGGACTTGCCGGTAAGAATTTTCTTGCGCTCCACAACGCCGACGATGAAACCGGCGAGGTCATACTCGCCAGGCGGATAAAATCCTGGCATCTCGGCGGTTTCGCCACCAATCAACGCGCAGGCCGCTTTGCGGCAGGCCCGACTCATACCATCGACCAGCTGTTCCACGACGTTCGGCTCTAACTTTCCCATGGCTAGATAGTCGAGGAAAAACAGCGGCTCGGCGCCCTGCACAAGAATGTCGTTCACGCAATGATTTACGAGGTCGCCGCCGACCGTGGAATGCACCCCCATGGCCATGGCAATTTTCAGCTTGGTGCCGACCCCGTCGGCGCTCGAGACCAAAACCGGTTCCGACCAGCGCTTGCCGTCCAAAGCAAACAGCGCGCCGAAACCACCAATGCCGCCCAAAACCGCGGGCGAAAAAGTCTTGCTGGCAAGATGACGGATGCGCTGCTTGACATCGTCAGCGACAGCTATATTTACTCCTGCGTCGGCGTATTTCATCTTTAGCCGCCTCTACGATCTATTCTTTCGCGCTATAGCAATTGTGTAGCTTGCCGACTCGTGACCACAAAGACGAGAGCGGCCACTTAGGAAGAGCGATTCGTCACAAGTCACACGGTGGGCGGTCATGTTCCTGGATCCTACGGCAGCCCCGCCTCTGGGTGTGTCAGGGCACCTACAGTTTAGAACACATATTAGAACACATGGAACAGCCTGCGCCACCGAACAGTTCCGGGATGGATGAGGGCATTCAGGTAGGCCTCGAAGCGCGCGCCAATGTCGCCGTTCCAAGCGTCGCGCGGAGCATCCAGGGACATGTAGATAATGACCGGCGTACCTAAAATATCTTTGCGGGGCACGCAACCCCAGAAACGGCTGTCGTAGGAATTGCCGCGATTGTCGCCCATCGCGAAGTAGCAATGGTCCGGAACTTTGTAGGGGAATTGGGTGACTTCGTAACCCACGGGGGCTTGTCCCGCGGGGGCCGGCTCGGTGACGCCCAGGGTGTAGGGTTCCGCGAGTCTTTTACCATTGACCCAGACAGCGCCGTCGCGGATGTCGATGGTGTCACCGGGCAGGCCGATGACGCGCTTCACGTAATCCGGCTGAGTGGGATCGAAGGGCGGCTTGAAAATGATGATTTGCTGGCGCTTGGGATTGCGCCATAGAGGGACATGGATATTCGTAAACGGAATGCCTGCGTCGTAGCCAATGCGGCTCATGATCAGATGGTCGCCGATGAGCAGGGTGTTTTCCATGGACCCGGAGGGAATCACACGGGCCTGACCGAGGGTGCCGTTAATCAGCAGAAAGGCGAGGATCACCCAGAACCAGGCGATTACTTCGCTTTTGACGCGCGCGCTCAACGGCACCGCAGGCGCTTCTTCCTTCTCTTTCTTCACCTTTGTCTTAATCGCATCCGCTTTCACGAGTCACCTTAACCGTCATGGAACCGCCCACGGCTGAAAAATCAAGAGGGCCAGCCGCGTTCAAAACGTTTCGAACAATCGTTTCCAGCGAACCTTGCTGGGATGGATGACCGCATCGGCGTAGGCCAGGAAGCGCTCGCTGATATTGCCGCTCCAGGCATCTTCGGGTTCGTCGACGGACATATAGATGGTCACGGGCGTACCGATGATAGCGTCGCGGGGGACGCAACCCCAAAAGCGGCTGTCATAGGAGTTGCCGCGATTGTCGCCCATCACGAAATACTGTTCTTTGGGCACGGTCATGGGCAAGCCATGGAAGCGCGGAAGCCTTTCGTCCGGAGAGGGTAGACGCGTGGGGCCGGTGGTGTAGTTTTCGCGCAGCTTCGTGCCATTAATCCACACCGCCCCGTCATGGATGTCGATGGTGTCACCCGGCAGGCCGATGACGCGTTTGATCAGGTCGGGATTGTTGTGACCATAGGGCGGGTGAAAAATGATCATCTGCTGGCGATGCGGATTCTTCCACAGGGAAACATGCCAATGGGTGAAGGGAACGCCTACGTCGTAGCCGATACGGCTCATGATCAGGTGGTCGCCGACCAACAGCGTGTTTTCCATGGATCCGGAGGGAATCACGCGGGCCTGGCCCAGGGTGCCATTCACCAGCAGAAACACCAGAACGACCCAAAACCACGCGATCATTTCCTGCTTCAGGCGAGCACCGAAGGGATGCTTGGTTTGATCCGCTTTGATTTTAGCTGCGCTGGTTGGTTTAGCCTTCACGTTCCACCGTAACTTCTTCTTTGAGCCGCGAGCTGCCGTTCTCTTCCTTCACTTCCAGTTGCACCAGGTCGGTTGGATAGACACCGGTGTAGCACGAGGAGCAGAAGTCCCCCTTTTGATCGTTCACCGCTTGCCGCAATCCGGCGAGCGAGAGATAGCCCAGAGAGTCCGCTCCCAAATACTTGCAAATCTGCTCGGGCGTGTTCGATGAGGCGATCAACTCCTCCTTGGTAGGCGTATCCACACCGTAATAGCAGGGCGAAACCGTCGGCGGACAGCTGATGCGCATGTGGACTTCCTTGGCCCCGGCGTCGCGCATCAGGCGAACCAGCTTACGGCTGGTGGTGCCGCGCACGATGGAGTCGTCCACTAATACAACGCGCTTGCCGGCCACTAAGTTCCGTACGGGATTGAGCTTCAGCTTGACGCCAAAATTGCGGATGGCCTGGGAAGGTTCGATAAACGTGCGCCCGATGTAGTGATTGCGGATCAGGCCCATCCGGAAGGGAATGCCGGATTCGAGAGAGTAGCCAATCGCGGCGGGGACTCCGGAGTCCGGAATGGGCACGATCATGTCCGCGTCGACGGGGTGTTCGCGCGCCAGAAGCCGGCCGAGCATCTCGCGAGATTCGTTGACGGAACGCCCAAACACCGTGCTATCCGGGCGCGAGAAATAGACGTGCTCAAAGATGCAGAACTGGTGGGGCTTGGGCGCGCTGAAACGAATGGACTCAATTCCGGAGCGGGAAATGCGCAACATTTCGCCGGGCTCGACATCGCGCACATATTCGGCGTTGATCAAGTCGAACGCACAAGTCTCCGAGGCAACCGCCCAAGCTTCCGTGCCTTCCGCAGTAGTTATTTTCCCCAAGGCCAGTGGCCGAAAGCCACGCGGGTCGCGGATGGCATACAGCTCTTCGGGGGTCAGCACCAGCAGAGAGTACGCGCCTTCGACCTGATTTAATGCGTCACCCAGAGCCGCGGAAAAATTTCTGGCTTGCGAGCGCGCGATCAAGTGCACAATCACTTCGGTGTCGCTATTGGTCTGAAAAATGGAGCCGCGATGTTCCAGCCGGCGGCGATGCTCGAGTGCATTGGTAAGGTTGCCGTTGTGGGCCACGGCGATCTTGCCCTTGTTGCAATCGATCATGATGGGCTGAGCGTTCAGAAGCGCCTTGTCTCCGGCGGTCGAGTAACGGGTGTGACCGATAGCACTGGGCCCCTTCAGTTTGGCCAATACGCTGGGCTGAAAAATTTCTTCCACCTCGCCCATGGCTTTGTACAGACTCAGGTCCGTACCACTGCTGGCCACAATCCCGGCCGACTCCTGCCCGCGATGCTGCAGCGCATACAATCCGAGATAGGTGAGGTTGGCCGCTTCGGGGTGACCGAAAACGCCAAAGACACCACACTCATCGTGGAATCGATCATCCGCGTGTGCCAGTTTGTTGGTCATGGAATGTTCAAGTTGCGCTCGAGCGAATGAGCCCAGTGATCTTTCAGAGTTGGGACGGGCGCTGAAATAACAGCAACTCCTTTATATTGGATGCAGAGGGCGTTGTCATCCGTCACTTTTCCGATTTGGCGAGCCCCCAAAGTATATTGTCGCGCAGTCGCAAGAACGGCGGCAACTTGTTGTGGGGCCACGGAGAGGACAGCGCGGGCACCGCGTTCGCCAAAGAGCGCAAATTCGGCGTTGGCCTCGCCGTCGAAGTCCACAGTGGCGCCCAAGCCCTGCGAAGCAAAACAGGATTCCGCCAGCGCCGCGGCCAACCCGCCATCGCTCAGGTCGTGGGCTGAGCGCACCGTTCCGGCTTCGGCAAACGCGATCAGCGCGTCGATCAGGCGCTTCTCGGCGTTGAGGTCGATCGCGGGAGGTTCGCCGGCTACAATGCCGCCAATGGTTTTGGCGTACTCGGAAGAAGAAAACTCCTGCGCGGGATTGGCGCGGTTTGCGGGACCGCCCGGGCCGAGCCCATCCAGTAAGATGATTACGTCGCCAGGATTTTTGAACGCCAACTTCAAAACCTTGCTGGCATCCTGCAAAATTCCCAGAATCCCGATCACTGGCGTGGGATAAATGGACTTGCGCAAGGTTTCGTTGTAGAAGCTGACGTTGCCGCCGGTGATCGGAGTGCCGAGCGCAATGCAAGCTTCGCCCACACCATCGATGGCTTGGGAAAACTGCCACATTACTTCCGGTTTTTCGGGGCTGCCGAAATTGAGGCAGTTGGTAGCAGCGATGGGCCGCGCGCCGCTGGTGGCAACGTTGCGCGCCGCTTCCGCGACCGCGTGCATCGCACCGACTTTGGGATCCAGTTGGCACCAACGGCCGTTGCCATCGGTCGCCAGCGCCAGTGCGCGCTTGGTTTCTTTGATGCGCACGACGGCTGCGTCGCTCGCGCCCGGGCCGGCCAGCGTGTTGGTGCGCACCATGCTGTCGTACTGCTCGGTGATCCAGTGCTTCGAAGCAATGGTGGGCGAGGCCAGGAGCTTTTGGAAATTGGCAGTAAGGTTCGTTCCCTCGGCCGCGAACTTGTACCAATCTTTTTCGGTTTCTTTGCGCGGAGCAGGCTCCGCGATCGGGCGGTTGTACACCGGGCCTTCTTCGGCCAAGGGATGCGCGGGAATTTGCGCGGCCATGCGGCCATGGTCTTTCACGACGAGCAAGCCGCCATCGGTCACGTCGCCGACAACCGTGGCATCGAGTCCCCACTTCTTGAACACCGCCAGCACTTCGTACTCGCGGCCCTTTTCCGCAACGAGCAGCATGCGCTCCTGCGACTCGCTGAGCATGATTTCGTAGGGAGTCATGCCGGTTTCGCGCTGGGGCACTTTGGCCAGGTCAATTTCAATGCCGGTGCCGCCGCGCGAGGCCATCTCGCATGTCGAGCACGTGAGTCCGGCCGCGCCCATGTCTTGAATGGCCACGACTGCGCCGGTCTTCATCGCTTCCAGACAGGCTTCGAGCAGCAGCTTCTCCATGAACGGATCGCCGACCTGCACGTTGGGGCGCTTCTGTTGCGATTCTTCGGTGAACTCCGCGGAAGCCAGCAGCGATGCGCCATGGATGCCATCGCGCCCGGTCTTGGCTCCCACATAAATCACCGGATTGCCGATGCCTTTGGCCTTTGCCAGAAAAATTTCTTCTTTGCGAGCAATTCCGAGCGCAAGCGCGTTCACAAGCGGGTTCTGCGCGTAGCACGGTTCGAAGGCCACTTCCCCGCCGACCGTGGGCACGCCAAAACAATTGCCATAGCTGCCTACGCCTCGCACGACGCCATCGAGGATGCGGCGATTTTTCGCGGCGTCTTCTTGGCTGGTGGTTGGCGAAGCGGTGATCTCGCCGAAACGCAAGGAATCGAGAACGGCGATGGGCCGAGCACCCATAGTGAAAATGTCGCGCAGGATTCCGCCGACTCCGGTGGTCGCGCCCTGGAAAGGTTCGACGTAACTGGGATGGTTGTGCGATTCAATTTTGAAGGCGGCCACCAGCCCATCGCCGATATCGACGACGCCGGCGTTCTCTCCGGGACCTTGCACCACCAGTTTGCCGCGTGTCGGCAAGCGCTTCAGATGGACTTTGCTCGATTTGTACGAGCAGTGTTCACTCCACATGACAGTGAAGATGCCGAGCTCGGTGATGTTCGGGACGCGACCCAGAATCTGTTGGATTCGCGCGTATTCCTCCGGGGTGATGCCATGCTCCGCCGCAATTTCCGGGGTTACCTTAATTTCCGTTTGTGCCGTTGCCATTTGGTTTCGTGCCTTTTCGTGCCGAGAAAACTATAGGGGCACGCTCGAGCGTGCCCCTACGCAAATTCTGTTTGGCTGACCCCGTGCTTCACGCAGTGGCCTTTGCCGCGCCCACCAGCGCTTCGATCATCGAGCGGAAAATGACCAGGCCATCGTTCGAATCCAAGACCTGCTCGACGGCGCGCTCGGGATGCGGCATCAATCCCGCAACGTTGCGCGCGTGGTTGCAAATGCCGGCGATATTCGCGACGGAGCCGTTGGGATTACCGGCGGCGTCATTTTTTCCACTGGCGGTGGTATAGCGGAAGAGGATCTGCTGGTTCTTCTCCAATTCCCGCAAGGTGGCTTCATCGCAGGTGTAGTTGCCATCGCTGTGCGCAATAGGAATGGTGAGGACTTGCCCCGGCTGCGCCGCGCAGGTGAATGGGCTATTGGTATTCTCTACGCGAATGTGCACATGCTTGCAGATGAAACGCAGGCCGGAATTGCGCATCATCGCGCCGGGCAGAAGTCCCGCTTCCAGCAGAATCTGAAAGCCGTTACAGATGCCCAGTACGAGGCCGCCGGAGCTCGCAAACTTCTCGACCGATTTCATCACCGGAGAAAAACGCGCAATCGCTCCGGTGCGCAGGTAGTCTCCGTAGGAAAATCCGCCGGGAAGAATGATGGCGTCGCACTGATGCAGATCCTGGGATTGGTGCCAAATGAACTCGACCGGCTTCTGCAAAACGTGGCCGATGGCGTGGAAAGCGTCGTGATCGCAGTTGGACCCGGGAAAGACTACGACTCCGAATTTCATGAATGCACCTCCGGGTTTCCTTCGGGAATTTCCATTTTAACACAGCCGGAGTCTGTGACGTGGCGGAACTGATCTGCCTTGCCAAGGAGGGAAGAAAAGATAACGCAGCGCAGAGTGCGCGGAGGCTTCGAGACAAGATCATTTGTGTTTCTTTTTGGACTTTTCTCCTGCAGACAATTCGCGGCGTTTCTTGTTGGCCCAGCCGGGCTTATTGACCTGGCGGCCGCGGGCGATGCCCAATGAATTCGCGGGCACATTTTCGGTAATCGTCGATCCAGCGGCGATGTACGCGCCGTCCGCCAAGCGCAGCGGAGCGACCAACGTGGAATGACTGCCGACGAATACCTTGTTTCCGATGATCGTGGGGTGCTTCTGGAAGCCGTCGTAGTTGCAGGTGATGGTGCCCGCGCCGATGTTGGATTTCGTGCCGACTTTGGCGTCGCCAACATAGGAGAGATGTGGCACTTTGCTTCCTTCGCCGATGGTGGTCTTCTTCAGCTCCACGAAATTGCCAATTCTCGCGCCCCGCTTGACGTGCGACTCCGGACGCAGCCGGGCAAAGGGTCCCACGGTTACATCAGAGTCGATGCGGCTGGAGGTAACCAGGCAATGCGGCTCGAGCACAACATCGTCGGCCAGCACGGAATCGTGCACCACGCTGCCCGTGCGAATGACGCAGCGCACGCCGATCTTTGTTTTTCCAAGCAACTGCACGCAGGGCTCAACAACGGTATCTTCGCCCACCACCACGTCGGGGTCGACCAGCACGGTTTCCGGCAATTGAAGGGTTACGCCGTCGCGCATCAATTCGTCGCGCTTCCAGTCGCGGAACGCGCGATCGACTCCCGCCAAGTCCGCGCGGGTATTGCAGCCGAGCATCTCGCGGGAATCGGCGGCAATCTCGGCGAGAACGGTTTCGCCTTTAGCGTTCAACACGCCGATGGCGTCTGTGAGATAGATCTCACGATGCTTGTTGTTCGGCTTCACTTCGGCAAGGGCAGGCCAGAGTTTTGCGGTAGTGAAGCAATACATACTGGAGTTGATCTCGTTCAGTTCGCGCTGTTCGGGCGCGAGTTGCGACTCTTCGACGATGGCCGCAACGGCATCGCCCCCTTTGCGCAGAATGCGTCCGTAGCCGGAAGGGTCGGCGAGGACCGCGGTGAGTATGGTGGCGGCAGCATTGCCGCTCTTGTGTTTCCGAATCAGGCCCTGCAGCGTGTCCGTGCGTACCAGGGGCGCGTCACCAGGGAGCACCACAACGAACTTGGCATTGCCAATGGCGCGACGGGATACCAACAAAGCGTGGCCGGTGCCGTTTTGCGGCTGCTGCAAAACCGTTTCCACGCCTAACGGATCTACGACTTCCTCAACTTTTTCCGATTGATGCCCCACGACGACAATGATTTTTTTCGGTTTTAGCGCAAGGCACGCACGCACCACGTGCTCCACCAAGGGCCGTCCACCGGCCGCATGCAGCACTTTGGCCAAACTCGATTTCAGGCGGGTGCCCTTGCCGGCGGCCAAAATTAGAATTGCCACATCCTTGTTGTTTGCCATGACGAGAGCATTTTCCCGTGGCTGGCGCAGTTTGACAATGCTCTCTTGGGATTTGTGGCTCGCAAAGCACGGGCCTTGCATCTCGCCTATAATGAAGGCGGGCCTTGCGGTGCCCTGTTTTGAAGCCTTGTCCTTATTGCTTGGGGGAAATCGAGAACGCCGCCCTGCAGTGCCCTTACTGCCAGCGTTGGCTCGATCCCACTCTCGATTCCACCTTAAACGCAGATGCGCCGCCCATCGTGCTTCCGCCGCGCCGCACCAGCGGGTTGGCCATTGGTAGCTTGATGTGCGCGATTTTCGGCTGGGGACCAGGGTCGATTGCCGCGGTGATTCTGGGTCACGTGGCCTTACGGGAGATTCGGCGGGATCCGCTGCGCATCAAGGGAAAGCGTCTGGCCACCACCGGAATTGTGCTGGGATGGCTGGGCATCGTAGCACTCACGGTGATCCTTTGCCTGGGAATCTACTTCCGGAAACTGTTTGAAGAACAGCCGCAGAGGCCACAAACGAGGGAAGTGAACCTGACGACGGCTGTATTAGATCGCCAATGGGAGATTAGTCTGCCGCGCGCGCCAATTGGCGGCTAGCCTGGTGCGGCTGATCCGCTGTGGTGATTTCCCACGCAGTGGGATCCGCCAAAAGACGGCTGACCAGTTGGGTGTGCAGAGAATGGCCTGCCTTGCGCGCTTCCACGCGGCCTAGCAGAGGCAGACCCACCAGCGCCAAATCTCCGATCAGGTCGAGCGCTTTGTGGCGGCCAAATTCGTCGGGGTAGCGAAGCGGCCCGTTTAGGACGCCATCCTTCGTCAGGACAATTGCGTTCTCAAGCGACCCGCCGCGAATCAGCCCCATGCCACGCAGCGGTTCGATGTCGGTCTCAAAGCAGAAGGTCCGGGCCCGGGCCAGCACGCGCCGGAAGCTCGCGGCATTGACCACCATCTCCACTTGTTGTTGGCCAACCAACGGGTGGGGGAAATCCACGTAGCAGCGGACCGCAAACTCATCCGCCGGGTAAATTCCTATGCGCCGGCCATCTTCCACCACTTCCACGGGTTGCAGCAGCCTCAAGTAACGGCGTTTGCGCCGCAATTTGCGGACGCCCGCCTGATCGAGCATCTCCATGAAGGGCTCGGCAGAGCCGTCGAGAATGGGCAACTCGATGGCGTCAACGTCCACAAAGACATTGTCGATGCCGCAGGAATATATTGCCGCCAGCACGTGCTCGGTGGTGGAGAGCAAGACGCCCTGCTTCATCAAGCTGGTGGCATAACTCACGCGCGCAACGTTATGACCGTGGGCTTCGATCGGGAAACAATCCAAGTCGGTACGGCGAAACACGATTCCGGTGTCCGCGGGTGCAGGCACGAGACGCAAATTGCTGTGCACACCAGTGTGCAGACCCACACCGCGGGTTGCGACTGCGCGCTGAATGGTAGTTTGGAACATGGACGGTGAAGGATTAGGATAACATACTGTCAAGAAAAATTAACGATATTTCTTCTTTGTTTTCAGATAGTTATGGAAAATAAGCCACATAATTGCGGGCCTGGCGTGGCTATCTTGCAACAAAAGAGAGGAACAACAAGCAGGCCGAGGAGTTTTTCAGCGTTTTGTTGCTGGATTTCTCCCTGTGGTATCCAACTCTTCCTTGGTCCGTCCCATCGGAATGATATACTGCTGTTTTGTTTTTGCGTGAAGGTGGTGCTGGATGAATCGAATCGCTCGCTACGGAATCTTGGCCGTCTCAGTTGTCATAGTCGGCTGGGTAGGCGTAGGCCACGTGCTGGGACGAACGGCCAATGATAAGGCCTACAAATCGCTGCAGGTGTACAGCGAAGTGCTGGCGAAGATCCAGCAGGATTACGTGGACGAGCCAAACATGCATCTGGTAACCACCGGCTCGTTGCACGGATTGCTGGAATCGCTCGATTCCGAGTCGAGCTACCTGACGCCTCGCGAATTCACGGAATATAAGGAAAAGATCGCCGACCCGGGCGCTGCGGAAACCGGGCTGAACCTGAGCAAGCGATCTGGATACGTGGTGATCACGTCGGTTTTGCCGGATAGCCCTGCGGAAAAGGCCGGATTACACAGCGGCGACTTCCTGGAATCGATTGCCGGATTCACGACCCGCGAGATGTCGGTGGGACAGGCCAAGAATCTTCTGGGCGGGCAACCTGGCACGGCGGTGAAAGTCGGCGTGATTCGCCGGGGCCACACGGATCCCGACGAAATCGATATCGTGCGACAGAAATTGGCCGAACCTAAGCCGACCATCGAGAAGGTGGATAACGACACCTTGGCGTTCCGTTTCCCCGCGATTGATGCGAGCACCGTGGATGAGGTCCGCGCACGGCTGTTGGAAGCGCAGAAGCAAGGCATCACCCACATCGTGCTGGACGTGCGGGATTGCGGGCGCGGTTCGAACGCGGATGCGGTCGCACTGGCACGGCTTTTCGTTCCCTCGGGAACTTTGATGACACTGAAGGGTCAAACCGTGCCGGAACAGGTTTTTGCCGCGGATCCCACCAAGGTTGTGTGGAAGGGCCCGGCATCGGTGCTGACCGACGTTAGCACCACGGGGCCGGGAGAAATTCTAGCCGCTGCGTTCGCCAACACCAAACGCGGGGACGTGGTGGGCGAGCGGACTTTTGGACTGGCGTCTGAGCAGAAAGTGATCCCGCTGAATGACGGAGCGGGAATCGTGCTCACGGTGGCCAACTACTACAACGCCGACGGCAAGTCGATCCTGGAAGAGGGGGTAGCACCGACCGAAGTAGTGCACACCGCCTCCGTGGATGATGGCGACGATGGAGATGATTCCACGGCCACAGCGGGCCCGCAAAAGGATGTTTCGCCGGGGCCGAAGCCGCTTTCTGCGGATGACCCGGTTCTACGGAAGGCCCTCGAGCTGCTGCATGCTCCTGCAACCACGGCGAAAAAAGCCGCTTAATTCGCACTTGTGAACGCACAATTCCCGGGCTCGGGGCGCCAAGCTGTCGCAGCACTGTGCCTTTTGGTGGCAGGCTTGAGCGTATGGCTGGCCGGCTGCGGGAAGATCAAATCGGCGATCCAGTCGCTGCTCCACGCCAATCGCACCGCGAAGACGCACCCTGGGCCCGTACCCCGTCCGTCGCGCCCGGTGGCCTCGGGTCCTAAACTCGCCATCATTCTGGACGATGTGGCCGGGGATGCGAGCGCTGTGGATGGCATCTTCGCGTTGCATTACCCGCTGACCCTTTCGGTTCTGCCGAATCATCCGCGGTCCGCGGAAATTGCCGCGGAGGCGCACCGCCGCGGTTATCAGGTGATGCTGCACCTGCCGATGGAATCGCTGGCCAACGAGACCCCGGAAGCGCAGGAACTCCGCCCGGGCATGTCGCCGTCCGAAATTTCCAGGACGCTTGACGCCATGCTGCACACAGTGCCCTACGCCGCGGGAGTGAACAACCATCAGGGCTCGCGGGCAACTTCGAATGCGCAGCTGATGTCCGAGTTGATGCCCGTGCTGCGCTCGCACCAACTTTTTTTTATCGATAGCCGGACCACCGCGACCACCGTGGCATACGAAGCCGCGCAATCTGCGGGCGTGCACAGTGCCTTTCGCAATGTGCCATTCCTCGATGATGTGCAGGAAGTGGGCGCCGTGCGCCGACAATTAGAGTTGGCGGCCAAGGATGCGCGCGAAAAGGGGCAAGCCGTCGCCATTGGCCATCCGCATCCGGCTACCCTGCGCGCTCTGGCGGAGTTTCTGCCGGAAGCGGAAGCACGAGGCATTCGCTTGGTGCATGCGTCCGATTTAGTTCATTAGTGCAGGACAGGCTTGGTCTGCGCGGCTTCTCTTCCGGCTGATCACCCGCGATCAGGTTTGCACCGCAACGGCACGGACGCCGGCTTCGGTCTTCGGCGCGGGAAACAGCCACAGGACGACTAGAAACTGCAGCAGGATGGTAAGAAAGCAGAACACGCTTCCCTCCGGTCCTACCGTTCCGCCGGTCAGCCATTTAGGCCCGGCTTGCAGCACGGCATTTGAGAGGTGGCCGGGCATGACCGCGCCGCTGTTCGGTACCGAATAGAGAAACGTCTCGCCCCAATCAAAGCTTGCGTGGAGGCCCACGGCGTACCAGAGACTCCCTGTCCGGCGCAGCGAGAAGCAGAAGAACAAAGCAATCAGCACAACGCTGGCGGCGCCTACCCAGCCTTCCCCGGGATTCATGAGATGTGCGCCGCCAAACAACAAAGAGAGCACGAAAGCAGCCGGCCAAAAGCCGATGCCATCGGCCAGCGTATAAAGAGTGTAGCCACGAAACAGAAATTCTTCGAAGAATCCAACGAAAATGAATCCACCCAGATACAACAGACCCATCTTCAGGATTTCATTCGCGGGCAGAGCAATCGGTCCAAACGAATAGCCTCCAAATACCCGAATCAACCAGATCAGCACGGAAATTTCCAATAATCCAAACAGGAAGCCCATCCAAAACTTTGCGCCGAACGCTTCGCGGCCCGGCAAACCGTAGGCTCCGAGGGGTCTGCCTTCGATGCGGGACATCACGAACGCGACCCCAAAGACCACTGCAAATCCGAAAAGCTCTTGCCACAGGAGTGACCACGCAGTGACCAGGCCCCGCTGCGGGTGGAAGAGCTTTTCCATGAGCACCATGATCGCCGCGGTGCCACCGATCACCAGCACCACATAAACCAGCAAACGCCAGCCAGCCCGCAATCCATGGGGCCCAAGGAACAAATCGCTCTTAGGCGGCGGGGAAATTGGATCGGGCGGAATCATTCCGATGTTTTGGTCAGCCATGGATGCTCCTAGGAGTTGTCCCCAACCGTTATGGGGCTAAGCATACAACGCTCGGTTCGCTCGCAGCGTCGGATTTACTTGCCAGAAGAACGAAACCGGTGTAACCAGTTCAGAGTCGCTGATTGGTTAAATGCCTTCCAATTCCCAACTGGTTGCTGGCCGCTTAGCTCTGGATTTCGCGAACCTGGCACCGGCCGCTCACGACCTTTCTTGGGACGAGTTTGTGTCCTTCCTGGTAGATGCGCGCCTGGTCAACGAGGATCGCGCGGCCCGGCTTCGGCCGCTATTGTTGAACGAGCCGCAAGCTGTGGATTCCGTGCTTCTGCGCATTTTGCGGCTTCGCGAGTCGCTGCGAGCGATATTTGGTTCGATGGTGGACCAGAAAGCGGTTCCGGCTTCCTGGATCGAACCCGTCAACGGGATTCTGCGCATCACCGAGGGACACGACGAAATCGTGCCCAGCAAAGGGGGATGGGGGCTCCAGTTTGTGGCCCGGGAAAGCGGCTTGGATTGGCTGTTAGCGGCGATCGCGCGGTCCGCAGCAGAACTGCTGGTGGAAGGGGCCAATGCGCCGATTCGCCGCTGCGCCAATCCATCCTGCCGGTTGTTTTTCTATGACGATTCCCGCACACATCGTCGCCGCTGGTGCTCCATGACGGTGTGCGGGAATCGTAACAAAGTGGCGGCGTTTTTGCGGAGGCACGCCACCCGCCGTCGCGAGCTGTAATAGAAAGGAACTATTGTCCTGGGGCCGTGGTCTGTTACGGTATTTTTCTGTAACACTCGACTTCTTTTTTTCATCGGATGGTCTATGTATCGATCCAGAACTGTTCCCGTCCTCGTTACGATGGTTCTAGGCCTGTTCGTGGCTTTCATGGTCGCGGAGGCGGAAGCATACGCACAGACGCATCCTCCCTCGCGAACCTTTGCATTTAGCTACCAGGTGCATGTGCCAGCCACCAACGATGCCAGCGGAAAATTTCTGTTGTGGCTCCCTCTTCCGCAACAGAACGAGTTTCAGAAGATCAGCGACCTACGCATTGATTCGCCCGTCGCGCATTCCGAGGGCAGCGATCCCGAATATCACAATCCTTACGTGGTTTTTGCGCCCACTCCGGCGCAACTCGAAGCTGGCTTTGAAGTAACCATGCATTTCCTGGCCACTCGCTTCGAACATAAAGTCGATCTGGCGTCTGTTTCAAGAAGTAGCGTTGCCGGCGGCGCCACTCCACCGGATCTGCAACGGTATCTCGAGCCAGACAAACTTGTGCCCCTCAACGGGGTCATCGCCGAACTGGCCAAGGAACATACGGCGGGCGACACCACCGCGCTCGAGAAGGCCCGGGACATCTACGATTACGTGATCACCACCATGCGCTACGACAAGTCCGGCGAGGGTTGGGGCCGCGGCGACGCGGTGTGGGCTTGCACTTCAAAGCGCGGCAACTGTACCGACTTCCATTCGCTGTTCATCGGGATGATGCGCGCGTCCGGCATTCCAGCCCGCTTCGAAATCGGTTTCCCTCTGCCCGAAGGAAAGAGTGAGGGCGATATACCGGGCTATCACTGCTGGGCGGAGTTCTATCTTCAGGGAACCGGCTGGATTCCTGTGGATGCGTCGGAAGCGTGGAAGAATCCTGCAAAGCGGGACTATTTCTTCGGGGCCCACGATGTGAATCGTGTGTTCTTTACCTACGGCCGCGACATTCGACTTTCGCCGCAGCAAAAGGGCGATCCACTCAACTATTTCATCTATCCCTACGCCGAGTTGAACGGCCAGCCCTTCAAAGGATTGCAGACCCACTTTTCCTTCCAGGACCTCGCTCCCGCTGGAGTATCGGCCGCATTGCGGTAGGCATTTCCGTCCCTGTTGCCTATTACGCTTCTAGTACTTTTTCGTCGTTGGGCCGCTCTTCTCCGAATCATATTCTGTAATGGCACGCCACTCGCGGTGCTAACAGGGCTGGTGTGCCGGAGGGTCTATGTCGCCCAAACTGATGGTGCGGGTATTCGCGCTGCTCCTTGCGGCGTGTTCCCTGTACTCCGTCCGTGTGCTTGCGCAAGACGACACAACCTCGGTGGCCGAGGCCGCGCGGCGAGCACGGCAGCAAAAGCAGGATGCCGCGAAGCCCGCGCATGTGATCGACAACGACGCGATACCACCTTCCCCGGCGGCAGCGAATTCCCCTAATTCGGCAAACAGTCCTGCGGGTCAGCAGGCTACCGACAGTTCCGCGCAGCCGGCGACTGACTCCGCAGATGAAGCCAAGGACAAAAGCGACGTTGACGCGCTGAAAAAGGAAATTGCGGCGAAGAAGGAGCAAGTGGACTTCCAGAAACGTGAGCTGGCTCTCGCCCAGGATAGTTATTACTCGAACCCCGAGCACGAACGCGATAGCGCTGGAAAACAGAAACTGGACGCCATGCAAGCAGATTGCAATCAAGCGCAGTCTGAACTTAGCGAACTCCAGGCAAAACTCGCGGCAGCTGGTCCGGCCAGCAACGAAAAACCAGCGGAATCAGCTAAACCATAAGGCAATACGGTTTTTCTAACTGACCACTGCTGAAATTTTCCACAATTTTCAAGAAGATTTTCCTCAGCCTGTACTTCTTTCCGGTTGACGTGCCATTCATACAGGCGCAACAATTCGTGGGTCCGTCGGGTTCTCGCTGAGACCAAGTTTGGCTGCCCAGGGGGCTCTAAACCGCTCGTTGAGCCGGCAGCCGCTGGGAGAAGCATGATGCCTCTAATGCCGGGCTCCACGGTTCAATGTATCAATCCGCAATGTGAAGAGCGCGGCCGCTGGTTGCGCTCCGATATGATTCGCTCGGAACAGTGCCCCTCCTGTGGCGAGACATTGCGCCATGTTCCGCCGCCCCTTGCGCCACGACCTCATTTTCGGCCTCGTCCTCCTGCGGCTCGTCCGTCCTTCCGTCCCCGCTGATACCGCCCTGGCCAGCCACACCACGTTCCAGCCGTGGTGTCGGTACAGGCGGTAGCTGAAAAAAAAGGCTGGAAGCGTTCGCCTCCAGCCGTGTGCACGGGATTGTTTTGCAGCTTAGGTGTCGATGAGGCCCTTCTGCAGGAGTTCCTCATCGCTGAGCCATAAGTCCGGAATGTTTGCGGATCCCAGGCGCAGGATGTCTTCCAGCGCGCCTCGTACCTCGCGCAAGCGAAAGTCTACGCCGATCTTTTCGAGCAGATCGATGAGCGCTTGCGCGCCTTCCGCCAGCATCGCTTTCGGACGCACACCGGCCTTGTCGAGCCGGTGATACGTCACGATGTAGAAAGCGTTCAAGGCGGCGCCGTGGCGGACGATGTGGAGAAAGCCGCGGGTCTTGGGTTGGTTCGACGCCAGTCTTGCCAGTGCGGATCCAGTGGGGAGTGCGCTCATCGCAGTTCCTCCTTAGCCTTCCGCATCAACTGCACCCGCTGGTACTCCCGCAGTTCTCGCATTTGTAGCAGGCGCCATTGGGCACCATGAGCATGCCGCATTCGGAGCAGGTCGGTGCTCCTTCATGCGCGTCTCGCGGTTTCGGAGGAGCGAGTTCAGAGCCTTGTGTGCCGGACACTGGAATGGCGGCAGCAACAACCGGCGCGGGAAGTGGCGCGTGAGCGACCTGCTCGCCGTTCAACTTAAGGTAGTCCGTGGAAATGAACCGCCCGCCGAGCCAGCGCGCGATGTAATCCAGCACGGAAGTGGCAAAGCGAATGTTCGCATTCTGTGTGATGCCACTGGGCTCAAAGCGTGTGTTCAGCAGCTTGTCCACCAGTGCCTTCAGCGGCACGCCATACTGCAAGCCCAGAGACATCGTGAGTGCCAAGCCGTCCATCACGCCTGAAAGCGTGGAACCTTCCTTGGACATTTTGATGAAGATTTCCCCGGGCCTGCCGTCCGCGTATTTTCCGACGGTGATGTAACCTTCGTGGCCGCCGACGCTAAACTTGTGAGTGACGGAATCGCGATCGGCCGGCATCTTTTCACGGGTCATGCGCGGAAACATCTCGCGCTGTGCTGGCTCGGCCACTGCCTCCGCCGGCTTCTTCTCGTCTTTCTTGTTGCCGGCGGCGTTGAGCGGTTGTGAACGCTTGGAATTGTCCCGGTAAATGGCCACAGCCTTCAACCCCATCTTCCAGGAATCAATATACGCGTTCATGATGTCTTCGACGGTGGATTCTTCGGGCATATTGATGGTCTTGCTGATCGCGCCGGAGAGGAATGGCTGCGCCGCCGCCATCATTCTGACGTGACCACGCCAGGCGATGGAACGCCCGCCCGCGGTGGCCAAGGAGCAGTCGAAGACCGGAATGTGTTCGGCTTTCAAGAAAGGAGCGCCCTCGATGCGGCCGTTCTTGTCGATATAGCTGACGATTTCGCTGGTCTGCTCGGGGGTGTAGCCGAGCTTCATGAGCGCCTGCGGCACGGTGTTGTTGACGATCTTGATCAGGCCGCCGCCGACGAGCTTCTTCATCTTGACCAGCGCGAGATCCGGCTCGATTCCGGTGGTGTCGCAATCCATCATGAACCCGATGGTGCCGGTCGGCGCCAGCACGGTGACTTGCGAGTTCTTGAAGCCGTGCTTCTCGCCTAGTTCCAGAGCGGCGTCCCAGGCACCCTCCGCACCCACGTACAACTCACCCTGCACATTTTCCGGCTTGATGCCACGCATGGCGTTGCGGTGCATGCGGATCACATCCAGCATGGGCTCGCGATTTTCTTCGTAGCCCGGGAACGGACCCAGCCGCTCGGCCACACGCGCGGATTGCGCGTAGGCTTCGCCGCACATGAGCGCGGTAATGGCTCCGGCCACGTCGCGGCCTTCATCGGAATCATAAGGGAGCGCCATGGACATCAACAGCGCGCCCAAGTTCGCATAACCCAAGCCCAACGGCCGGAAGTTGTGGGAATTCTCGGCGATTTTCGGGGTGGGATAGCTGGCATTGTCGACCAAAATTTCCTGCGCGGTGATGGTCACGTCCACCGCATGCTTGAACGACTCGACGTCAAACTGCCCGCTGGAACCGAGATACTTCATCAGGTTCAAGGAAGCGAGGTTGCACGCAGTGTCGTCGAGGAACATATATTCGCTACAAGGATTGCTGGCGTTGATGCGCGCGGTGTTCTTGCAGGTGTGCCAACGGTTCACGGTGGTGTCGTACTGCATGCCGGGATCGCCGCACTGCCAGGTGGATTCGGAAATCTTGCGCAGCAGATCGCGAGAGCCGAGTTTCTCATTGGGCTGGCCGTCGGTGACGTTCTTGGTCCACCAATCCTTGTTTTCCTCCACAGCGCGCATGAAATCGTCGGTGACGCGCACGGAGTGATTGGCATTCTGGAAGAAAATGGAGCTGTACGCTTCGCCATCGATCGACGAATCGTAGCCCTGCTCAATCAGCACATGAGCTTTGCGCTCTTCCTTCATCTTGCATTCGATGAATTCCACGATGTCCGGGTGGTCAATGTTCAGAATGACCATCTTCGCGGCACGCCGGGTCTTTCCGCCGCTCTTGATTACGCCCGCGAACGCATCGAAGCCCTTCATGAAGCTGACCGGGCCGGAAGCAATGCCGCCGCCCGACAAGGTTTCTTTGCTGCCGCGCAGCGTCGAGAAATTCGTACCCGTGCCGGAACCCCACTTGAACAGCATGCCTTCGGTGCGCGTCAGGCCCATGATCGATTCCATGCTGTCTTGCACGGAATTGATGAAGCAAGCGGAGCACTGCGGCTTCGGCTGGACGCCGACGTTGAACCACACCGGCGAATTGAAACTCATCTTCTGCTCGACGAGCAGGTGCGTCAGTTCGTCCTTGAACGCATCGCGCGACGCATCATCGGCGAAATAGCCGCCCTCCCGGCCCCACCGCACAATAGTGTTCACCACGCGGCTGATCAGTTGCCGCACCGAGCCTTCGCGTTCCGGCGTGGCGGGCTTGCCGTGGAAGTATTTGCTGGTCACGATGTTTGTGGCGGTCTGCGACCAACTCTTGGGCACTTCCACGTTCTCTTGCTTGAAAATCGTGACGCCCTTTTCGTTCCCGATTTGCGCGGTGCGCTTTTCCCACTCTACTCTGTCGAACGGGGAAATTTTCCCGTCGGTGAAATATCTTTCGAACACCAGTCCGGTGTGCGTTCCGGCGCTGGTCTCCACCGCTTTTCCATGTAATGCCGATTTCACCGTGGCCATCCTTTTGATCCTCCCCGCTGCAGGCTCCCGTGGTTTCAGCGGGGAACCTTTATATTTTACTACTCGCTCCGTCGAGGTGCAGGGCATGTACCCTGCAAATCTTTGATTCCTGGTGGGTTCCAGCTCGAAATCAGGTGAAAAACGAAAAAAGCGAACGCACTGTCCTAGGCCGGCGATGGCGCACGGCTGAACAACTCCCTCCACGCCTACTCAAAACATCTGCGCGGAGACTGGTACTTCGCGCTCGTTTTTTTTCGGTGATCACGGGCTGGTAACGCGGACAACGTCGGTACGAGCAAAACCCCGACTCGGACCGTCTGGCGCTTCCACGTCCCCCGAATCTGGATTTGCAGTATCAATCTCCGGGAAAGACGTGTCAAGAGAAAATCGCAAAATCTAGCCAACTTTTTCCGCAAGCGTCTATATCTTGTGGTGTTGTTGCGGGAAAAACGCACACCACCTTGCGCTTTCGATTTGCGTCTAACTTGTCTAAGCTCTTTCTTCACACGGTGCTATGCGAATTTTTTCCGCCATCGTTGCATTGTCGTTCAGTCTGCAAGGTTTTTCCGTTCCATTTCGACAAGACACCGTTTTTTCCTCAGCGTCCACAGTTTCGGTCACGCCTGCGCACGTGGTCGGTCAAAAAATTTCCGTGCCGGGCGTTTCGAACGCTGGAAAAATTTCCGATTCGCTGTATCGCGGCGGCCAGCCGAATCTTGCGCATCTCAGTGAACTCAAAAAACTCGGCGTGACCACCATTGTGGATTTGCGCAGCGAATCTCGCCACACGCGCGAGCAGGAAAAAATGCAAGCGGAAGCGCTGGGCATTCATTTTGTTTCGATTCCCGTGGATGGATTCAATCCGCCCACATCGGAGCAGCTGGCGCAGTTTTTCCTGGTGATGCGGGAAACGCCCATGCAAAAGGTTTTCGTGCATTGCCACTTCGGCGAAGACCGCACCGGCGTTTTCGTCGCCGCCTATCGCATAGCGTTTGAGAGCTGGTCTTCCGATCAAGCAATGACGGAAATGTTGTACTTCGGATTCAACCGGCATTGGCATCCGGCTATGGTGAACTACGTCCATTCGCTCCCGGACCGGATTCACTCCGATCCCATGCTGAAATCCGCGCTCGAAAACTAGGCTGTGCCCCTGCGCTGGAGGGAAACTGCCCTTTTCTCCCAGTACCTCCGTACCCTTCAAACGTGACTCCTGCTTCATTCCCGTCGACCATCGCCGCGCTTATTCTTGCTACCAGCATCGGTCCCAAAGCCGGGCGCACTGAGGAGAACTGCACGTGCAAGTCGGCCGCTATCAAATTCACGAAACACTGGGCGTCGGAGCCCACAGCCGCGTGATTCGCGGCCATGATCCGCTGATCGACCGCTCCGTCGCCATCAAGCTGTTTTCCCCACAACTGGCCCGCGGTGAGGCGCGCACGCGCTTTCTTCGAGAGGCCCGGGTGGTGGGCAAGCTTTCGCACCCCTGCATTATTGCCGTGCATGATATGGGCATCGAGGAGTCTACGCAGACTCCTTATCTGGTAATGGAGATGGTTGACGGGCAATCCCTTGAGAAGATCGTCTCCAAGGGTAGCATTCCGTTTCAGACCGCCTGCCAGTGGGCTGGCCACGTGGCAGAAGCGCTGGCGGTAGCGCACAGCCGCACGGTGATTCACGGAGATATCAAACCCGCAAACATTCTAATTACGAACGAAAATCGCGTGAAGCTGACGGACTTCGGCATGGCGCGTTTGGCCAGTCATCAGGTCGATTCCGCGGTTCGGGGCACGCCGGCATATTGGTGCCCAGAACAGATTTTGGGGCGCGCTCAGGATGCGCGCTCGGACCTTTTCTCGCTCGGTGTGGTGCTGCACGAGATGCTAACCGGTGTAAATCCCTTTGCCGGTGAAAACATCGCCGCGGTCTGCAACCAGATTCTGGCGTCGGCGCCGCTTCCTCCGTCGCGGTCGAATCCCTCGATTCCCGAGGGTCTGGACGCCATCGTGCAATCTTGCCTGGTCAAGGAACCTCAACTGCGCATCGCGTCGGCCGAGTCCCTCGCGGAGCAACTCTTTCCCTTCGCGCGCCGGAAAGCCGTTACGCCTCAACCGGTTGCGGTTCCCGAGCCCACCCTGCGCTCGCGCGCGGCGCGTCTGCTTCGCTCCGCCTGACACTCCTCCGAAATTTGTTGCGGGACGCTTCAAACTTCTGAGCGGGTGTACTCGTCTATACCGGCTGGAGGCATTCACCATGACTTCTCGCCGCGCTTTGACGCTCGCTGCTATCGTCATTTGGGCCGCCGTGGCCGTGACCGCCGCGCCCAACGCTTTTTCGCACCGCCATGCCTTGGCAATTCCAACGATGTCCGGCTTATCTGCCGAAAGCTGCTCCGCACTGCAGTTTCACTTCGATGATCACGACGCGGTGGTGCAGAGCGAAGAGAAGTCCATCAGCAAAGCCGAGGCGCCCGTGCTGCGCGTTCGCGGCGATTCGAATGGCGCTGTTTCTGTCGAAGGATGGGACAAGGACAACTACTCGGTGACTCTGTGCAAGGCCGCAGAGTCCGGCCCCGACGCGGACGCGATCCTCTCGCAAATGCATTTGGTACTCAATGGCGGGGAGCTGCGTATCTCTACTCCCAGCTCGAGCAGCCGCTGGGGCGCCCACTTGCTGATTCGTGCGCCGAAGGCGGCCACGCTCGAGGTCCTCGTAAACAACGGCCCAATGAGCCTGACTCATGTGGATGGCAACGTAAAGGTTCGCGCGCAAAACGGGCCAGTCACGGTCACCGGTTGCACCGGCGAACTGGATCTGAATGCGGAAAATGGTCCGGTGACGCTGGAAGAGAACAGCGGGAAACAAACGGTTCACGCCGAAAATGGGCCGCTTAACTTGACCCTTTCGGGAAGCTCCTGGAAAGGCTCGGGCCTGGAAGCGCACACCACCAACGGGCCCGTCACTCTGGAAGTCCCCTCCGGCTATCAGTCTGGGGTAATGCTCGAGGCGGAGGGCTCCAGCCCATTCCGATGCAGCGCTGCGGTTTGTTCCGAGGGGCGGAAAACGTGGGACGAGGACAATAAGCGCATTGAGTTTGGCTCGGGTCCCACGCTAGTGCGCATTTCGACGGTGAACGGCCCGGTTTCGGTGCGCTAGCTGCCTCGCCGATTAACAGTGTTATTGTGCTAACGGCGGCGGGGGAAATGGCGCTAAGTTGTGTTTCCTCTTGCCGCTAGGTCCTCTTTGGGCCACAATCTCCTTTGCGCAGGGGCTTAGTGCCCTTATTTCCCCGTCCAATCCCCAGGACAGGTTTACTGGGGATTGCCCCGCGTTTGTTCACTATGTCCACGTTTTTGTTAATTGTAGTGGCTGCTGCCGTTGGCGCGTTGGTTCTCGGCCTGATCCTCAAGATTCGCCTCAGAGATCAAGAGGTATGGGAAGAACTGGTGGACCCTGACGTGTCTTCCAACCCTCGAGAAGCAGAATCGACGGCGACCGCCGATGGCGCAGAGCGCTACGACGTAAGTATGGAAGAATTTGACGAGCCCCAGCATCGTCAAGGTGAAGAAGAAATGACTACGCCCCCTCTCTCGCAGTCTCGTCGTTCCATCCACGACGGGGACCTCCGACGCAGTTCTCGGTTGGAGCGACCCGTCTCGCTGATCGTGCTCGGCACCAATCGCCGCGGCGAAATCTTCCAGGAACGGACCGCGGCGGTGTCTGTGAACCTGCATGGCTGCCGCTATTCTTCGCGACACGAATACGCGCCCGAAGGTTGGGTGACGCTGCAAGTGACGGGCACGGACGGCGCGAATTCACGTCCGGTGCGCGCGCGCGTGCGCTCCGTGTTCGCACCTCAAAATCCCCGTGAACTGTGCCAGGTGGGCGTGGAGTTAGAGACGCCCGCAAACATTTGGGGTATCGCCACACCTCCTGAAGATTGGTTGCGATTGCTCACCGCAAACAATGGAACAGCCGCTCGCGCGTCGGTAGCCGTTGCTCCCGCGCCCAACTCGGTAAGCGCAGCTCCTGCGGCTGCTCCGGCTGTCGATCGACCGGCGCCAGCGGAACGCAAGGCGGAGGTGACTGTGTTTCCAGGCCACCCAGCCAGTGCCGCTCCGGTTGCGGAAGAAGCTGCCGAGAAAGAAATCCCACCCACGAAGGCCGAACGCGTGGTGATTACCGCGGAGCAATTGCTGCAAGCGTTGCAAGGCAAACTGCAGTTTGCCGCCGAAAAGGCTGTGCAGACCGCGCTTTCTTCGCAGCTCGATGAGGCGGTCAAAGGTGCGCTGGGTCGCATTGAAGAAGGTTGGAAGGCCAATGTGCGGCAAACCGAAGAATTTTCCGCTGCTCGCCGGGCAGAGGCGCAGTCTTTTTGGGAGAAAGAATTGCGCGGGTACCGCGATCGCGCCGAGGAAGTAGGGCGCCGGATTGAACTGCTCACGGTGCAAGCCCAGCAGGCGCTTTCGGATTCTCAGAGATTCGCGGAGCGCCTCGCCAGTGAAGCCGGGCCGCAGCTCCAGACGCGGCTCAATGATTCCGTCGTTCGGGCGCACTCCGAACTGGAAGCGCGGGCGGCGGAAATTTCCTCGCGCCACCTGGCCCAGTTGAACGACAACGCACAGCGCACGATAGGCGGCGCTCGCTCGCAACTGGACCAATCCCTGGCGCAAGTCCGTTCGCTTGCCGAAACCGTGAACACACCCGCGGCCAATGCGGTTTCACGCGAGCAACTGGATGCGCAGCTTGCCTCCTTGCGCGCCGAGCATCTGGATCGGCTGGAACAGCGCCTGAATGAGGCGCGGGCGGCTTTCGGCCAACAAATCGATCAGATGCGCAATCGCAACAACGATCTGGCCAGTCAACTCGAAGGCCTGGCGCTCGAAGCACGCCAGGCGCGCTCGCAACACGATCAGGCCATCTCCGAGGTTCGTGCCCTCGCAGCAAACGCTAGCCAAGGCGTTCCTCAGGATCAAATCCATGCCATGCAGAATACCTTGCGCGAGCAGATTCTCAGCCACCTGGAATGGCGGCTTGGTGAAGTGGCCGGCCATTACGATCAAGTGCTCGGGCAGCATCACGAGCGCACCGACCAACTGGCCCAGCAAGTGGAGGGTGTCGCCAACGAAACGCGCCAGCATCTGGCGGAAGCCCGCAACCTGGCCGAACGCGCTCCTCGCGCTCTTGCGCCGCAAGAACTGGTTTCTATCGAACAATCTGTGGGCCACGCCACGCGCGAGTTTGAAACCACCGCGGCGCGGGTTTCCGATCGCCACCTGGTGCGCTTGATGGAGCAAAAGCAGGTGGTTACACAAGAAGCTGCGTTGGAACTGGAAGCACGCGCCAGTGAAGCCCGCGCGCAACTGCAGAAAGCTTCCAACAATACCATCGACGATTTTCGCCGCCGCGTGGAAGGCCAAGTCGAGCACGTCATCGCCGAAGCTACCGAACGCGTCAGCTCTTCTTTTGCCGCGCTCGATGCCGAGAGCCGCGCCGTTGTCGAAGCACGCCGCCGGACTCTGGAAGCGGATGTGGCCCGGGCGGCCGAGCAGTCCACCGCCGAATTTCGCTCCGGGATCAAGGCGTTTCTGTACTCCTGCTTGGTGGCTGCGGTGAGCGCAGTCGACCAGCATGCACAAACGACGCTTGCGGGGCTCTCTTCGGATCCCACGAACATTCAACGCGCGTTGGAAGCGCCGTCGGGGGGCTCCGGTAATCCGGAGGAGCAGCAATTTCCCCCGAAGTCGGCTTCCAATTCTCAGTAACCACGCTCGCTGACAACCTCTGTGCCAGCCGTTGGCGCCTTTTAGGGTGTGGTACCGATATCACTGACATAAGTTTTATTCTGCAGGCAACATCCCCTTTGGGCTGCGCATCCTTGCAGCGTAAGTCCCCAAGTTCGTCAGCGGAGAATACGCATGGCCCGAGTTCTTCTCGTGCTGTCTTTGTGGTTGTGTGTTTCGTCGACGGTTTTCGCTCAACAGAAATCTTCTCCTGTGCCCGCAAATCCAAAAGCTACTGCGGAGGCGCGCACGCCCGTGGCAGATTCTGCGGAGAATCTGCCGGTCCGCCGGGTGGTGCTCTACAAAAACGGCGTTGGTTACTTCGAGCACCTGGGGCGCGTCAATGGCAGCCAGGACGTGCACATCGACTTCACCAGTGCACAGCTCAATGACGTACTGAAATCGCTGACTGTGCTGGACCTTTCCGGCGGGCGAATTACTGGCGTGGATTACAACTCGGAAGCTCCGCTGGCGCGCCGCCTGGCTACGCTGCGCTTGGCCTTTGAACAGCCGGGGACATTCCTGACATTTTAGACCGGGCACATTCCTGACAGTTTTGTCTCCGATCCGAGGGGATGGGGTGCAGGGGAAGGGGACACTTCCCCGCCCCTTGCCCCGCTCCGACAGAAATCCTTTTCTTTGGGACACCGCGTTACCAGCAACTTGTGGCTGTCGAAGTGTGCGATCGGAAACGCGGCAAAGTACACGGCATAAAAACGCTCATCGATCGGCAGTAAACCAATGGCTT
>DATKPS010000075.1:0-21753 GCA_035524015.1 Candidatus Sulfotelmatobacter sp. | reverse complement strand
GTGCCGATCTCGCTGGGGGTGGCCAAATACGATTATTCGCGCGCGCCCAGTTGGTTTCCTAACATACTGAACCCGTATCGTGAGCAGTATGTGGAGCCCGGGGTGCTGACGAACTCACCACGGCTGGAACAGTTGATTCACGACGGCAAGATGCCGCTGAGCTTGCAGGACGCGATCGCCCTGGCGATGGAAAACAGCATGGACATCGTGGTGCAGCGGTATAGCCCGTGGATGGCGGATGTTAGTCTGCTCAAGGCTAGAGCCGGCGGATTGGGATATGGAACGCCGGGAAGCATCGCGGTGGGATCGACGGCGAACCTGCCGGAGCTGTACTACGACCCGGTGCTGACACAGTACATCGCGTTTTCCGACGCGGCGACACCGATTGCCAACCCGTTTATCTCCGGTCTCGGCGCCACCGGTAACACCACCACCGCGCAGTCGCTGTTTTCGCACGCGGCGATTTACAACACCTCGTATTCGCAGAATTTCGTGACCGGGTCGAACCTCACGGTGGCTTGGGACAACACCCGCGCGTCTTCCACCGCCGCCAACTTTTTCAACCCTTACGTGCAATCTTCCTTGTCGATCAGCTTCCAGCAGCAACTGTTGAATGGCGCCGGGAGATATGTGAACCGGCGGAACATTTTGATCACCGAAAACAATCGCAAGATCGCCGATCTGCAATTTGCGCAACAGGCCATCACCACGATTACAAACACGGTTACCGCCTACTGGGAACTGGTATATGCGCGAGAGAACGTCAAAGTGCAAGAGCAGGCCGTCAAGGTCTCTGAGAAACTTTACAGCGACAACAAGAAACAACTGGAAATTGGCACCATGGCGCCGCTGGACGTCACCCGAGCGGAATCCGAGTTGGCCAGCGATCGCCAGAATCTGATCATTGCGCAAACCACCGAATTGCAAGATCAACTGTCGCTGAAGAACTACATTTCCAAGGACCCCATGGCTTCCAACCTGCTGGACGTCGAAATTGTCCCGACGGACAAGCCCGAAACGCCGGCGACCATCGAGACTTCTTCGTTTGAGGATTCCGTGAAGGAGGCGTTTCAGAAGCGCCCGGATCTGCAAGAACAGTATTTCAATTTGAAGAGCGCACAGATCGACGTGAAAGCCACGAAAAATGCGCTTTTGCCTACGGCCACCCTCGGCTTGCAATATTCCGCGAACGGCTTGGCTGGTAACTCCCCGATCGAAGGGGCGTCCTCCACCGTGGCGGGAGTCCCGGTCGTGGACGCCAATGGAGTACCGATCCCGGGGCTGTTCCTTCCTGAGACGGTTACGCCAACCACGGGAACCTCCCACGCGGGATTCGGCACGGCGCAATCCGAAGTCTTCCACAACGACTTTCCGGTGTACTCGGGATCGCTTACGTTTAGTCTGCCATTGCGAAACCGCGCCAATCAGGCCGACAGCATTCATGCTCAGTTGGTCGAGCGGCAATTTGAGGCGGAAGTGCAGCAGACGAAGAATACCGCGGTGTTGGACGTGAGAAATACCATCATTGCCGTGGAGCAAGGACGCGCCGCGGTAGAAGCCGCCACCAAAGCTCGCGAGTTGCAGCAGCAAACCTTTGACGCCGAGCAAAAGAAATATCAACTGGGGGCCTCGACAGTTTACAACGTGATTTTGACGCAACGCGACCTGATTGCGGCACAAGGCAACGAACTGCGCGACCTGGCGAATCTGGCGGAAGCTAAAGCCAATTACGATCGCGCGCTGGGACGCACCTTGGAAGTGAACAACGTAACCATCGCGGGCAATAGGAAGCCTATGTTCGACAAGGACACGTTGATTCCCGGGACGCAGAACGGCCAAGTCATCGGTACGGACGCGCTGTTCAAGGCGCTGGATAAGGGCACGGTTCCCGGCCAGCAATAAGCGAGGCAACCCGCATCGCCAGCTGGCCCTGCCGCGCGCAATACCAGGGACAGGCTAAAACTCAACGCAGAGACCGCAGAGGACGCGGAGGTCAGCGGGCGGGGCTTACTCCGGCGGTTTGCGTAGAGCCTTGGCTATGCGATTGGGGTTCGGCTTGCCCCAATGCACCCTTTCGCTTAGCATTAGTTTTTGTGACGCCTGCATCATCGATTCCCTTATATTGCTGTGCCTGCCTTGCCGCGATTCCACGCTCCGGAGCGCAACCTCATGAGTGACACTCCCGAAGTTAAGACAAAGAGCGGTGGCAGCGGGAATGCGCGCCAGCCGTCAGCGGCGGAAGCAGCTTGGGAGAAGAAGACGCTGGGCCCCACGCTGGCGAAGAGCCCCGAGCGGCAGAAGGAATTCACTACCACTTCCAGCTATCCGATTCGGCGGCTGTACACCGAAGCTGATCTGGCTGGATGGGATGCGGCGCGCGATTTGAGTTTTCCGGGCGAGCCGCCGTACACCCGCGGAATCCATCCCACGATGTACCGGACACGGCTTTGGACCATGCGCCAGTTCGCGGGCTTTGGAACGGCCGAGGACACCAACCAGCGCTTTCGTTATCTGTTGGCGCACGGCCAGACCGGACTTTCCACCGCGTTTGACCTGCCGACCCTGATGGGTTACGACTCTGACCACCCGTTGTCGGAGGGAGAAGTCGGGAAATGTGGTGTGGCGATCAGTTCCTTGGCGGATATGGAAGTGCTCTTCGACCAGATTCCACTTGCCGACGTGACCACGTCGATGACCATCAATTCCCCTGCGGCGGTCATCTGGGCTATGTATCTGGCGGTGGCCGAAAAACAGGGAGCGGACTGGAAAAAGATTTCGGGGACACTGCAGAACGACATTTTGAAGGAGTATATCGCCCAGAAGGAATACATCTACCCGCCCGAGCCATCCATGCGGCTGGTGATCGATACGTTTGAGTTCGGCATGAAACATACGCCGAAGTTCAATGTCATCTCCATCAGCGGGTATCACATTCGCGAAGCCGGCTCTACCGCGATTCAGGAGCTAGCGTTTACCCTGCGCGACGGCATGGAGTATGTGGAATGGGGCATGCGCCGGGGCCTTTCGGTGGACGAGTTCGCACCGCAACTTTCGTTCTTCTTCAATGCGCACAACGACTTCTTTGAGGAAATTGCCAAATACCGTGCGGCCCGGCGCATCTGGCACAAAGCCATGACCGAGCGCTATAAGGCCAAGAATCCGCGGGCGTGGGCTTTGCGTTTCCATACCCAGACGGCCGGGTGTTCCCTGACCGCGCAGCAGCCCACGAATAATGTGGTGCGTACCGCGATTCAAGCGTTGGCCGGCGTGTTGGGCGGGACGCAATCGCTGCACACCAATTCTCTGGACGAGGCGTGGGCGCTGCCCACGGAATTTGCGGCCACGGTGGCGCTGCGCACGCAACAGATCCTCGCACATGAAACCGGCGTGACGAACACGGTAGACCCGTTAGGCGGCTCGTACTTTGTGGAGGCCTTGACGAACGAAGTGGAACAGGGCGCCTGGGATTATGTGCGGCGCATCGATGCCATGGGTGGCATGGTGGCGGCGATCGAGAAGAGCTATCCGCAACGGGAGATTGCGGAAGCCAGCTATCGCTATCAAATGGCGGTCGACAAGAAAGAAAAAATCATTGTGGGCGTGAATGAGTATGTTACGCCGGAAAAGCCTATCGAATTGCTGCAGATTGACGAGAGCGTGGCACACCGCCAAGCCGCGCGCTTATCCAAGTTACGCGGAGAACGCTCCGGGGCTGAAGTCGAGCGGCGATTGAAGGCGCTGCGGAAGGCCGCGGAAGGCAAAGACAATTTGATGCCGTTCATCTACGACGCGGTGAAAGCCTACGCCAGCTTGGGCGAAATTTGCGAAGCGATGCGCACGGTGTTTGGCGCATACGAAGAAGTCGCGATCACCTGATCGTGTTTGGCGAAAGACGAAGAATTCACCACAGAGGCCGCGGAGGCTTGCTTTTAGCTGGCTGCGTGCGCGGCACAGCCTCCGTTCTCTCTGCGGCCACTCTGTGCCTCTGTGGTGGTTCTAAAATCATTACCGCAGAGGCCGCGGAGGTCCGCAGAGGACACGGAGGTTGCTCTTGCTGGCGGCGTGCTTGCGGCGCAGCCTCCGTTCTCTCTGCGGCAACTCTGCTGCCTCTGTGGTAATCTTTATACTGAGTACATGAATGTTCCAGACTGATTTAACTGGACGGATCATCGGGGCGGCGATCGAAGTGCATCGCCTACTCGGGCCAGGGCTTCTCGAATCTGCTTACGAGGAGTGCCTCTGCAAGGAGCTGAAACTTCGCGGCATTGGCTATGAACGCCAAAAGCCAATACCGGTGGTGTACAAAGGCGTGAAACTCGAGTGCGGTTATCGCATTGATTTGCTGGTTGAGAGATCCGTCGTTGTCGAGTTGAAATCGGTAGAGGCAATCGCTCCGATTCACGAAGCCGTGGTGCTTACCTATCTAAAGCTGTCCGGCAACTCCATCGGCCTGCTGATCAACTTCAACGTTGCGGTTTTAAAAGAGGGCGTTCGACGTTATATCCGGAGTCAGGCGAATAATTCACCACAGAGAGCGCCGAGGTCCACAGAGGAAACGGAGATTCATATTCCTGGCGCATAGTTGCGCCACATTCTCCATCATTTCTTCGGCTACTTTGCTACCTCTTTGGTAGTTCTAAATCATTACCGCAGAGACCGCGGAGGTCCACAGAGGAAACGGAGGTTGCTCTTGCCGGCTGCGTGCTTGCGGCACAGCCTCCGTTAACTCTGCGGCAACTCTGTTGCCTCTGTGGTAGCTTTAATGTCGTCGCTGCAGAGACGCCGAGGCCGCAGAGAATGTCTGAGAAGAAAATACGAGTGTTGATTGCTAAGCCTGGACTGGATGGACATGACCGGGGCGCGAAAGTGATTGCCCGGGCATTGCGCGACGCGGGCATGGAGGTTATCTACACCGGCTTGCGGCAGACGCCAGAGATGATCGCCTCCGCGGCGGCGCAGGAAGACGTGGATGTGATTGGCCTGTCCATTCTGTCGGGAGCCCACAATACGCTTTGCCCACAATTGATGAAATTGCTTCGTGAGAAGGGTATGGCCGATGTGACCGTTCTGGTGGGCGGGATCATTCCGGAAGCGGACATACCCGCGCTCAAGGAGGCGGGGATCGCAGCGATTTTTCTACCTGGCACTTCTACCCAAGACATCGTGGATTTTATTCATAAGCGGCTGGCAGCGGCCCGGTAACGTATTACTTTACGGCGCGCAATTTCGCTCAAACTTTACGCGGGTATACAGTGTTTGGAACCCGAGGCGCGTAATGTTCCGCTGCGAGTGGCTGCCCGGCTGGGCCAGGCTCATGGCCAGTTCGCAGCCAGCTTCTGCGGCACGATTCAGACGGAATTGGAGCAGTGCCGTTTGTATCCCTCGGTTGCGATATTCCAACAGCGTACTAGCGCCGAACAGACCGGCGATCCGTCCGCGCAAGGCCAACGTGGCGCCACCGGCGACCCGGCCATTGATTCTCGCTAGGTAGCATTCCGTATTTTTGGTGCTCGCGAATAGCTTCATCACCGAGAGAATTTCCTGCGTGACGGGATAATTCTCGGCGAAGCCTTGCGCCACCGTCATGGTCCAAAGATCCAGTTCATCGGGAGCCGCGGGGCGAATATCAATGACCGGATGTTCGGGGCGGAGCGTAGAGCCGGCTCCATTCTGCACCGGCCGAACCATCACATTGGAAAATTCCGTAACGTAGTAACCGCGTTCCTTGTAGTGCTCGAAAAGCGATAGGTCGGCAAGGGGGCAGGTTTCCACGCGAACGGGCTCGTTACGAGCAAAGTAAAATTGCTCCAGACGCAGGAAATCCTCTGCGCTAACCGGCCCGTGCAGACCGAGGGCCACCGCCTGCGTGACTGGATTGCCCGCGCCGCAATAAATGGCGTAACCCCCTGCGATCGTCGAAACGTCCGCGGCCACGCCGGACTGCGCGGACAGTTCGGCACAATTGACCGCCGCGAGTGCTTCCGCCAACTCGATTTCCCTGGCCAACTCCAGGTCCAAGATGAAGTTCTGCATGGCGTGAGTCTACCTGACTTGCCGGGTGACAGCGAGCGACTTCCGCGTCGGCGCCGAATACGCTGCGCATCAGCGCTAGAATCCAGCCCAGCGCGGCGTACCCCTGCACCGCGTCAAGAACGAACCTGCGCTCCCTCCGCGGACCTCAGCGGGCTCTGCGGTGAAACTTCCAGCGATGGCAATCCGGCGTGTCGACTTGTGTTTGCGGCGCGGTTGGATAAAAATGCGCGCTATGCATAACAACAAACTATCCGACGCGAACGTATTCCTCTGGTTGCTTGGCGCGGTTTTGATTTTGAGTCTGCTGACTCCTTCCGTTAGCGCTCAAGACAAGCATCCCTTCGGCATCGATGACTATTCCGCGCTGCACAGTGCTCACGCCGTTGCGATTTCTCCTGACGGCAGAACCATTCTCTACAACCTGTCCTACCAAGGCACCAAAGGCCCAATGAAGCGCGAATGGCATCTCATCGATTTCTCGGGCCAAAACGACCGCAAGCTGGAACTGCCGGAGTCCTTCCACCCGGCGAGCTTCACCAAAGACGGCACTGCCCTATGGGGTGCGTACGAAGTCGACAAAAAGAGCCAGGTCGGCATCATTCCCATCGGTGGCACGAAACCCACGCAGATTATTGCGCTCCCCAACGGCATCCGCAGGTCGTGGATCTCGCCGGACGGCACGAAGTTCGCGTTCGTGGGCGATCCGCGCCCGGCGGATCCGCTAGCGGATGTTCGCCACGTGGCGGAAAACGACGTGGATAGTCTTTACGTGGCCAACGCGAACGGTTCGGACGGTGCGTGGTGGTGTCCTGCGCTAAATACCATTAGCGCGTTGGCCTGGTCTTCCGATAGCACGCAACTGGCGTTAGTCACACAGTTCGAAAAAATCGGCCACCACGACGTGCGCTCGGCGATCTGGGTGTGTTCCTCGTCTGGTGCGCGGCAGGTCGCGGACATTCCCAACTCTGTGGCAGGCATCGCATGGGCCGACGGAGGCAAAGATCTGGCCTTCGCCAGTAGCACCACCGATGTCCTGACACCGGATCATCTGTGGACGGTACCTGCTGCGGGTGGGACTCCCAAGGACCAGACCCCGAAACTGGCGGCGTCGATCGTCGACGTGGAAAACGATCCGCACGGTTCGGTGTGGGTGGAATATCACAAAGGCACCGCGGTCGAGGTCTATTCTTATCGCGATGGACAGCTATCGCCCGCCTTTCATTGGCCGGGCGGAGTGATCTCCACACCGATCGGGTCACCCTACTCGTCTTCATCGCAAGCGCTGGCCTTCAATGTGGATGACCCAACGCATGCCGGGAACGTGGCCATCGCCAACGGCGGGGAAGTGCAAAAAATCACGCATGCAGGGGACGACACGCTCGCGAACGTGTCGCTCGGCGAGGTGCGGGTGGTCCACTGGAAGAGCAAGGACGGCACGGAACTGGATGGCATTCTGACCCTGCCCGCGAATTACGAAGCAGGGAAGCATCACCCATTTCTCGTGCTGCCTCATGGTGGGCCGGAAGCCAACGATACGCTCAGTTTCGATTTTCTTGTGCGGTTCATCGCAGGATTGGGGTACGTGGTCCTTCAGCCCGAATATCGAGGTTCCACCGGGTATGGCAGCGATTTTCTGGAAGCCATTTACCAGCACTTCGGTGATCGCGCTTACGCGGACGTGGATAGCGCCAGCGATTTTGCCATCGCCCAAGGGTGGGCCGACCCGAACCGGCAGGCTATGTTTGGCTGGAGCGCCGGGGGTTTCATGACTTCGTGGACGGTTACACAGACGCATCGCTACAAAGCCGCGATCGAAGGCGCGGGCATCACCGATTGGCTCAGCTTCATTCCCACCAGCGACATCAGCCAGGTGGATTACGACCTGCGCTTGCAGGAGAAGGATCCGACCCCATTTCTGAAGTTTTCTGCCGTTATGTACGCGGATCAGGTTACGACGCCGCTGCTGATCCTGCATGGCGAGGCGGACCAACGCGTGCCCACGTTTCAGGGCCGGGAATTCTACATCCTGCTCGCCGAACGTGGCAAAACCGTGCGCATGGTGACCTATCCCGGATCGCCACATTTCCCAACGCTGGCCGAACAGCGCCGCGACGTGATGACCGAGCTGAAGAACTGGCTGACCCAATACAACCCATAGTCCGGCTTCGGTGCGGTTCTCACGCTGCTTTTCCACACCACCGTAGCCTGCTAAACTGCTGCTGAGGAGCTGGCTTTATGTCCGCGACACCGTCCCGACGCGTCTCTGCCGGAGAACGCATTAATGCGCCCGCCCCCTCCAGCCATTTGCAACAGACTTTACGTCAGCGCGGGATTCGTCTGACACGGCAACGCAGCGTGATTCTGCAGGTGATGGATTCCGCGGAGCAACACCTCGACGTCGATCAGATTCTGGAGCGGGCACAAAGAATCAACCCGGAAGTGCATCTGGTGACGGTGTACCGCACCATCGACCTCTTGAAAAAGGAAGGGTTGATCGACGAACTGGATCTGCTACACCTGCGGGGCGATCGGCACTATTATGAGACGCATGGGCCGCGCGATCATATTCACGTGGCCTGCCTTCGCTGCGGGAAGGTACGTGAATTTGAGTCGCGGCTCTACGAACAGCTGAAAGAGCAAATCGCCCGCGATTGCGACATTCGCGTGACCGTCTCGCGCACGGAAGTAGGGGGCATTTGCAACGAATGCCTGGCCAACGAAAAGAAATAGCGGCACTCCTCGCACTGCCAATAAAAAGGGGCGCTTGAACTGAGCGCCCCGGTGTCACACGCGACTAGCCTACAACAAACTTGCGAAACCAAACTTTACGCCAACTTCTTCTCGCGAACGCCGCCGCTTATCCGCTCGCGCACCTTCTGCAGCCGCTGTTGCGTCACCACCCCAGGCTTGGACGAACTGACTAAGTAAGGCCGCCCTGTGGCCTCTTGCGTTTGGCGGTACGCCGCCAATTTTCGCTGCATTGCTCGTCGTTTATCCCCGAAGGTCCACTGGAACAACACAAAGATCAGGAAGTCCATTCCGAGAATGCCGAGGGTGAGAAACAGGTTTAGGGAAGTCATGCGGTCTTACGGGGCGCAGCGGTCCCGCCTCCACTTTGGCAGGTTAAGAATCGCGACGCTGTAAAGTCCTGAAAAGTTCGTGAGGTTTTTGTTAAGTTCGACGGTTTCGGCGCAGCGTGGCGGCGGCCGGTTATTCCCCAGCCATCCTCATGGACTTGGCGCGCACCCTGCGCAATCTGGCGAAATAGTGATTGGCTGCGGCGACATCTTTGGCGATCTGCTCTTTTAGTTCCTCGGCATTGGCGAACTTGCGCTCCGGACGCAGGCGCTTCCAGAAGCGCACCTCAATTTTCCGGGGCGTAAAGTTGCCGGAATAATCCAGTAAGTGGGTCTCGACGCTGAGGGCTGAGCCGTTGAAGGTCGGGCGAATGCCCACGTTGGTGACGCTGCGGTGGCTACTGGTTTCGCCTTCGAGCAGCGTGCGGGTGATGTAGACGCCGCGAGCCGGCAACAATTCCTGCTCCGGCTTCAGATTGAGCGTGGGAAAGGTGAATTTGCGGCCGGTACCCGTTCCGGTCACCACGGTGCCCGTCAAGGCAAAAGGACGTCCTAATAAGCGCGCGGCATGGCGCACATCGCCCTCGCTCACCAGCTTACGAATCAAGGTGCTGGAGACGGTCTGGCCATCCACCACCACCGGTGTATGAACTACGACTTCGAATCCCTCGCGCATGCCCAGTTCGCGCAAAAACTTCACGTCGCCAGCCTGCTGCTTGCCAAATCGGAAGTTATCTCCGACCACCACGGCCCGCACATTCAGCTGTCGCACCAGGATGTCTTTTACAAACTCTTCCGGTGTGAGCGCGGCGAGTTCTTTCGTGAACGGCAGGACTACCGCGGCTTCCATACCCACGGCGCCAAACCAATCCAATCTTTGCTGATTGGTGCAAATTCGAGGTGGCGCCACTTCCGGACGCAACACTTTTACGGGAGGCGGCTCGAAGGTCAGCGCGGTAGCGATAGCGCCTATCTCTTTGGCGCGCTGAATGGCAAATTTCAAAACGTGTTGGTGGCCCGCATGGATTCCATCAAAGGTTCCAATGGCAACCACGCTTCCTTTGCGTTCCGGCTCCATTGGCGTTGCGGTGCTTGCGGCCCTCGGTCTCCCGTTGCCATAGCGCTGCGCCCAATCCGCCGCCGAAGAAAGCACGGTAATGGCGTCTGCTCTTTCTAGCGGCGGGAGGGACGACACCTTTGCCGCTCGCTCCACTGCTGAAGATTCGGCGCCCACCTGCAGTTCCAAGCCGTCGTAGGCCAATTGCACGTGGGGATAGCCCGCTTTTCGCAAACGCTCATTGGTGGCCTGGTGCGGCAAATCATGAGCTATATGCGTGAACCATGCGCGCTTCGGCTTCAATCGGTCGATCAACGCTAAGGCCTGCTCCACCGTCTGGTGCATTGGATGCGGTACATCGCGCAAAGCATCCAAAATCAAATCGTCCAACCCTTCCAGCAGCGGCACACTGGATTCCGGCAACCGGCTAAAGTCGGTCATGTAGGCTGCGCGACCGAAGCGAAAGCCCAGCACCTCCATCTCCCCGTGCAGCAGCGGCACGGGAATAAAGGGAATGCCCAAGAGCGCAAATGGGCCGTCCACTTCGCGCAGTTCCACACTGGGGATGCTGCTCAAGGTAGGCTTGCTGTCGAATACATAGGAGAACACGCGGCGGATTACGCCAAAGGTGTCCGCAGTGCCGTAAACGGGAATCGGGCCTTTTTGGCGGAAATTGTAAGGGCGCAAATCATCAAAGCCCAAAATGTGGTCGGCGTGGCAGTGCGTCAGCAGCACCGCGTCCAATCGATTGAGTCCCGCGCGCAGCGCCTGCGTGCGAAAGTCGGGCCCGGTGTCGATCACTACGTTCTGTCCGGCCCGAGAAAGGAGCAGGGAAGGCCGCAACCTTTTATCGTGGGGATCGGTGGACTCACAAACGGCACAGTGACAGCCCAACGTCGGCACACCCATGGAAGTGCCGGAGCCCATGACTACTACGCGGATGGTGTCTGTCATCGTCTCCACTATTGTATCCGCTCTTCCAGAGGGTGGTGTTGAGCCCGGACCACCTTGGGGGAGCGCACGTTGCCAGAAAAGAAAACGGCGCGATGCCTCGCGCCGCCTGCGCTATGGTTGTGGTAACTACTGGAAACAACCACCCGTCGCCGTTGTTACTTTTTGCCGCTCTTTGCCTGCGCTGTGACTTTGGCCATTTCTGCGGCCATGGCTTTGTTCACTTCCAAAAAAGTCAACTTGAGCTTGCCCAGCAAATCCAGGAGCATCTCATCTTCCTCGGGCGCCAGGTTGCCCTTGGTTTTTTGCTGTAGCGCGTCGAGCATGTCAATCAGCTCGCGAGCCGCATCCGGATCGATCATCGGTTGGCCGGTATTCGGGTCCGCATACGCGCCCAACACCATCGCCGCATTACTGCCAATCATGCGCACCAGGTTTTCGAACGCGGGCAGTCTTTTGGGAGTGTCCACCGGGGGTTTAGCGGCCTCGGCATGCGCGTTCGCGGCCGCTTTTGCCTCGGCTTTCACCTCTTCGCGCCGCGCTTCGCGTTCCTGTTCTTCCACAACTTCCTTGCGGATCTCGCCTTCGGCGGTAAACGGCCTGCGGTCGATGACCTTGAAACCCTCGTCTTTATTGTCTGCCACGCTGATTACCTCGCTTCGAAAGTTCCGCATTAGTTTAGCATGGGAAGGGAAGCGGGAATTGAGTTGGAAAAAGGCCGCGGGTCTAAAGACCCGCCGCTCCACGAACCGTTGGATTCGCAGGTTTTTAGGGCTTATGTGGCCCTTGAGCCCCTCGTCACAATCACTTTCTCGGCTCGTGCTATTCTGCAAAGGCTATGCGCAAACTATGGTTCTCTTTGCTGATTCTCAGCTTGGCAACTGCCGCGCTCGCCCAACAGTCGGCCTCGGATTTTCCTCCCTTCGAAAAGTGGCGTTCGGCGGTGCTGGCGGGCGATGCCTCCGCGCTTGCTGCGCTTTATACGCAATCCCCCGCGGCCGATATTTCGACCACCGACAAAAAGCGGGTCTCTCCGCAGGACGAGGTGGCCTTTTGGTCCTCCTGGAAGTCCAAGGGTTTGACCAATCTGTCCGCGCAGGTGGTGCAGCAGGAACAACCCAGTCCGGACATTCGGACGCTGGTGCTTCAGCTGACGCTTACCACCAAAGAGGGCGGGGCCACGAAAAAGCAATACGTGGCCATGTCGCAAAACTGGTTTCACCAGGGCAACAACTGGTACCTCGGCGTGGTGCGACGCACCGCGGCCACCCGTCTTCGCCAGCCCCTCGAAAATAAAGAAATCTACCCGCAGAATGTCGACGCCAACCAGGAGATCGCGGAAGCGTTGCGAACCGCCGCGGCGTCCCATAAACGCGTGATCTTGGTTTTCGGCGGAAACTGGTGCTTCGATTGCCATGTGCTTGACGAAGCGTTCCATTCCCCGGAAATTGCTCCGACGCTCAACAAGTCTTTTGTGGTCGTGCACGTCGATATCGGGCAAATGGACAAAAACCTGGAGATTGCCAAGAAGTATGAGGTCCCGGTGGAAAATGGGGTTCCCGCTTTGGCCGTTCTCGATGCCAATGGCAAGCTGGTGTACAGCCAGAAGCAACACCAATTTTCGGCGGCGCGCTCCATGGCTCCCGAAGATATTTTGGCGTTCCTGAACAAGTGGAAACCCGCGAAGTCGGCGGCACTGTAGGCTTCAGAGCTTGCGGAAAAAGCCCGGTGAGGAGTCTTCAGGGGCTAAAGCCCTATTCATTGCGTGCGACTTACGCGGGGGCTGAAGCCCCCGCCTCCTGAAAAACAAATTCTTTCCGCAAGTCTGTTCAGCCTGTGCACCGTGTCTCCGTTACCTCTGCGGGAACTCTGCTGCCTCTGCGTTAGTCCGAAGCCTTACGAATTTGACTAGCGCACAGGCCAAAACGGTTCCTTCGCGGCCACAAACTTTACCGGAACATCCTTCACAAATCCCTGGAGCCACTTGGTGCACTCCACCATGCCCATCTGCTCGCTGGGAACATGACCGATCACGATGAGCGCTTTGTTTCTTCCCTGGGTCACGGCATCCGCGGCGTACTCGACCGTCTCCCATTCGCGGGTCTCGCCCACGAGGAGAACTTGCACATAGTCGCGCTCCAACGCGTGGAACTCCGCCTCTGCTCCGGCGGCTCCCGGACTTAAGGCCACTTCGGTCACTTTCATGTCCGGATTACCGACAACGCGGACCACGGGCGAATCCAGTTTCTTGGCCACGTCCTCGGCCAATTGCTTCAGGGTAGTCTGCGGCAGCACGAACAGGTATTGGCTCTGCGGGCTCTGAAATTTTTCCCAGCCCAGCGCCGACACCGTTCCTGCCTCGATGCCATCAGGATGGCGCATGTGCCAATGGTCGTGAAAGCGCCAAACGACCATCCCGTGCTTCTCGATAAAGGCGCGTTTTTCGGTCCACACCGGATCGCTTTCCGGCATTCCTTCCGGAACATCCAAGTGAGCGTAGAAGGTGGGCTCGTGGGTAATCACAAAATTCAAGCCTTGCGCCGACGCGCGTTCGAGCACGTCCATGGTGGCCATCATCGTTACCGCGATGCCCGTAACCGGGGTGTCGGGATTACCGGCCTTGAAGGTATCCACGGTTTTTTCTTGCCACGGCACGCCGACTTGCTTCTGGATCTCCGCGACGATCTCGCGCGCTGTCGGCTTCTTCTCGGCGGCAGCGCGATAAATCGTATTTGAAACTACCCCGCTGCCAGAAGACGAAATTCGGGCGCTCTCTTGGCCGATCAAGCCAGGCGCGAGATTCAATAGCGCAAGAGCAGCCAAGGCTGCTCTACTGGTTTTGCTCATACACTCTCCTGTTTTCAAAAACGAAAAGTAACGTTGCGTCGGTGAAAGCTACTTCTGCGCCAGCTTCACGGTTTTGCCGGTCTTGGCGGACTCTCTCGCGGCGTCCAAAACTTCGGCTACCACTACATTCACCGCCAAAGATCCCGGCCCTTCCGGCTTCAGCTCGCCACGAGCCACCGCGCGCAGATAATTCAATTCATCGTCCATCGGAGGCACTAAACCCTTCGCTGGCACTTTTTCGGCCTGCTTCTGGCCGGCCGTGCGGACTTCCAACGCGTCTCGCCCAACCGTGGTCAGCTCGCCCGTTTTGCCGTAAATCTCCACGTCGCTGCGGCCAAAGGGCCAATTCCACGATCCTTGCACAATGCCGACGGCTTTGGGATAAGTCAGCACAATGGTCGCGTCGTCATCCACTTTCGGATACACATCCGGCTTGATATGCATAGTTACCGCAGTCACGGTTAACGGCGGTGCGCCGCCCATCAACCAGGTCATGAAGTCGACGCCGTAGCAGCCGAAATCGTACAGCGCGCCACCGCCGTTCAACTTCGGATCGGTCAACCATCCCAGAAATTCCGGCCCCACTCCGATTTCTTTCGGGCCGCCGTGTCCATCGTGAGCGACAACCTTCCACACGTTGCCCAAGGAGCCATCTTTCGCCATTTCGTAGGCGGCGTGGCGGCTTGGTTCCCAGGTGGTGAAATAGTTCACCAGGACGGTCATTTTCGATTGAGCGGCCACTTTCGCGATGGCGTGCGCGTCCTCCGCACTCACCGCCAGCGGTTTCTCCATCATCACCGTAAAAGGCCGGGCTCCGCCCGCTCCGCTATCCTTCGCGCAGATTTCCACGACGCGGCGGTGATCGAACGTCGAGGTGTAAATCAGCACCGCCTCTGGATGGGTAGCCCGCAACATCTCGTCGATGTCCGTGTGATACAGCTTCGCGTCGAGTCCGTACTTCTTGGCGTACTGGTCAAACAGCGCGCGATCCGGCTCCTGGACTCCCACAATCTGAATGTCGCTGCGCTTCACCGCGCCGGAAAGAAATCCTTCCGCGTGGCCATGCACCAATCCCACAATCACCACGCGCAACGGGCCCGTCTGTACCTGCCGGCTATCGAGTGGCATGTCGTCCCGCCGTGACTGCGGGGCCTGCGCCTGCACCTGTAGCACCGCAACGGTCACGACAGACACCAACACAATCGCTGTCAAAAATCCGCGACGCACTTTCATGCCATCCTCCTCAGTGACCTACGCTGACGCTGCGAACTCGGCGGTCGTCGCAAAGGCATTACCGCAGAGACCGCCGAGGTCCACAGAGAAAACGGAGGTTCATTCCTCTGCGGTAGCCTACGAGGCCTCGGCGTTCCCGCGAAGCAGGTCGGCCAGGCGGCCTCCCCCACCCAAGTCGCGTAAGTTATACGCTTATGGCAATTTACCTCCATTTTCGAGTCCAAGAGTAGGAATTCTTTTGCACACCTGGGCAGTGCCTGCTGGCAGGGACTAGGACTAACCTATTGTTTCTGAGTCATTTGGCAATTCAGCAATTGGGCGCCTTTTGGACGCTGAGTTGCCTTCCTACAAAGCAAAGGTCCTCGAGGAAGTTCGCTCCGCAGCTTCGGACCAACTTCGTCTCCAGGAGATCGATTTGATTCGTCGTTCTTTGGTCATCTTTGCCACTGTTGCTGCATTTGCCTTGTCGCTTTCCGCACCGCAACTTCGCGCGGACGGCGGCTATAGCGACACTTTCACTTTCACGGAGCAATTTAGCCCAACAAACACTCTCACGGTGCAGTGGTCCTTGCCCGCGTCTCCCAATCCTTGTGGGAACTACGTCGATGGCATCGGCTTCGCTGAAGTGGGCGTGCCAACTTCCTACTTCCTGAACGGGTCCTACGCAGGTACCAGCGCGGACGCGTTTCTGTTCCTGTCGGACGCCGCCGGCGGGGGCTTTATGGATGGCCTGCTTTTTGGACTTGGTGGGACCAATCAGATTTATAACGGACCGGAGAGTAATCCAACGTTTATTCCCGGTGTCTATTCCGGCTTCGATTCCCTGAATCTGACACCGGATGGCAACCTGATTCCAGCGACGTTGACGGTTGCAACTCCGGAGCCTTCCTCGCTCATTTTGCTCTTTTTCGGATTCCTGGTTGTTCTCGGCACGCTGGCGGTGAAAAAGATCCAGGTTTAATCTCCCTCAATCCCCCTGACAGCCGCCGCTCCGAGCCCTCATCGGAGCGGCGGCATTTTTTTGCGCTTTTCGTGGGCGTGCGTCGAGGTGGCGGCAGCAGGGCTGCCGCTGGTTGTTGGGAGGTTGGGGTTACCGGCGGGAGCAGGGCTCCCGCACTCCGGTAGCCTAGCGCCGCGACTGCTTGTAAATCTCGCGGGCTCCCCGTAATCTAATTTCTTCATGCCAAAGAAGAAATTGCCGCGCCGGCGGGCAAAGCGCGGCAACACCCGGAAATCCAATTCGTTCCGGCCGCCAAAGGCGGGAGCGGACTTTCAGAAGCTGGTCGCGGTGATGTCGCGACTGCGTGCGCCCAAGGGCTGTCCCTGGGACCGCGAACAAACGCACGCAACGCTGCGCACGTATCTGATTGAAGAAGCGTACGAAGTCCTGGACGCGCTGGAATCCAGCGATGACGCGAAGTTTGCGGAAGAATTGGGGGACCTGCTGCTGCAGGTGTTGTTTCACGCGCAGATCGCCCATGAAGAAGGGCGCTTCGACATTCGCGACGTCATCCGTGAAATTTACGAGAAGATGATTCGCCGCCACCCCCATGTGTTTGGTTCGGCTCGCGCAAAAACCGCTGCGGATGTGCTGCGCAATTGGGAGCAAATCAAGATGCAGGAGCGTCAGGCAAAGAGCCCGGGCGCAGCCGGCAAATCCGCGAGTTCTGCCGCGGCTGCACCTGATTCTGCGCAGCCCGCTTCGGTTCTGGATGGCGTTCCGCACGCGCTTCCGGCTCTGCTGGAGGCGCTGCAACTTACCCGCAAAGCGGCGCGCATCGGCTTCGACTGGTCCTCTGTGGATGGCATCTTTGACAAGCTCACGGAGGAAACGCACGAACTTCAAAGTGTACTTGGTGCGGAGTCCAGGAATTCGTCGCGCATAGAAGGAGAACTGGGCGACATCCTTTTCGTGGCGGTAAATCTCGCGCGGTTCCTGCATATCGATCCCGAAATCGCGCTGAAGAAAACCTCCGCAAAGTTCGCCGGCCGCTTTCGCACCATGGAACGGCTGGCGCGCCAGCAGGGAACAAGTCTGCCCAAGGTTCCGCGTCCGCAGATGGAAGCTTACTGGGATCAGGCGAAACTGCTGGAGCAATCGCCGTCAGAAAACGGATAATTTGTATCGGACCATTCCTATGCCCGAGATCATCGTTCGCCCCCTAGATTGCATCTCTGATTTTCAACGTTGCGTGCAAATCGCTCGCGAAGTCTGGGCCGATGCCGAACTCGACACCGAGCCAGCGGTGACTTATGTGATCGCGCATCACACCGGGGGCCAGGTGCTCGGGGCCTTTGAGGGCGACACCATGGTCGCTTTCACGAAGGCATACGTTGGCCTCCACGACCAAACGCCGTACCTTCATTCGCACATGGCGGCGGTGCTCCCCGCGTATCGCGACCGACACATTGGGCGGCAACTCAAACTCGCGCAGCGGGAGGAGGCGCTGCGCCGCGGCATACGTGTGATCGAGTGGACTTTCGACCCGCTCGAAACCAAGAACGCGCACTTCAACGTCAACCGGCTCGGCGCGATCTCCCGACGGTACATTCTCAATTTTTACGGTATTACCACTAGTCCGCTGCATCGCGGAATGCCCACCGACCGGCTTTTGGTGGAATGGCATCTGGACTCGCCTCGTGCGATTGCCGCCATCGGCGATTTAGGCGCCGAACCGCGTACTTGTCCAGCGAGAATCCACCTGCCGACTGCGGTTCTGACGACTGCAGCGAAGGGCGAGCCGAATTCGACTGCGGCCCTGATGGAACTGCAATCGCGGTTGCGCGCGGAGTTCACGCAATGGTTTGCCAAGGGCTATGCAGTGACGTCGGTGCAGTCGAATTCTTTAGGCGTGGATTATTGTCTTTCGCCGTTTTCGGATTTCTAGGTCTTGGCGGTGGGCTTTCATTCTTCGGGTTTTCGCTGTTAACTGTGGACGGTCGCCTGTAAACTATTCGTCATCGATGGCCTCACCCTACAAAATCTCTATCCCGATTTTCGAGGGTCCGCTGGACCTCCTGCTGGATCTCATCAAAAAGCAGGAAATGAGTATTCACGACATCCAAATTGCGAAAATCACCTCGCAGTATCTGAACTACCTGCATCAGCTGGAGACGCTGAACATCGATGTTTCCGCCGAATTCATCTACATGGCGGCTACGCTGATTTACATCAAATCCAAAATGCTGCTGCCGCCAGATCCGCTGGCTTCTCCGGAAGAGCAGGGCGGAGACCCGCGCGAGGAATTGGTGCAGCGCTTGCTGGAACACGAGAAATTCAAGAATGCGGCGCAGTTGCTTTACCAGAAGCAGCAAATTGAAGAGAACGTGTGGTCCAAGCCGGATAAATCGCTGTATAGCGACGAAGGAACCGAGGGCGAGCTGGTGGTTTCGCTGGTGGACCTGGTTCGCGTATTCCAGCAGGTTCTGGAACGCAAGAAAGAAGTGGCGCGCATCGAGCTGCAGCACGAGACCTTCACGGTCGCCCAGATGATTGCGCAGTTGCGGGGACAAATTCTGGCCAGCGACACCAATACTGTCAGCTTGATCCAGTTTTTCGAGGCGTGCCCGTCGCGTCACGCGATGATCGTGGCGTTCCTGGCGGTTCTGGAGATGGTGAAGCTCCAGGCGATTGCCTTGGCGCAAGAAAAACAATTCGGAGAAATCCACATCAAGAAGGCCAAAGCGTTCGACATTGCTTTCGACGACTCGGGCGCTCTGCGCATTGACGCCGAATACCAGTAGGGCGAAAGTGGTTGCCGGATGGAGAGGCAAGAACTCACCACAGAGACGGCCGAGGTCCGCGGAGGGAACGGAGGTGCCAGCTGCCCTCCCTCAAATAATGTGGTGCAGAAAAACGTGGTGTGGGCGCTGGCCACTTCCTCTTTCCACTGTGAACTGATAACTGTAAACTGTTAGCTGCTCTTATGACCGATCTCGAACTTAAAGCCGCTCTCGAAGCCATTATTTATGCTGCCGACGAGCCCGCCACGCTGGAACAGCTGGCTACTGCCCTGGGCGAAGACAAACTGCTCGTCAGGGCCGCTCTCGACCAACTTATTGCTTCCTATGCCTCGGAGGATCGCGGCATCGAGGTGCGCGTGGTGGCCGGCGGCTACAAGATGTACACCAAGCCGCAGCACCACGACGTCGTCCGCCGCTTCATCAAGTCGCTACGCCCGCCGCTGCGTCTTTCCATGCCGGCCCTTGAGACTCTTGCGGTCATCGCCTACAAGCAGCCGGTAACCGCGCCGGAAATTTCTGAGATTCGTAGCGTCAACACCTCCGGCGTAATTTCCACGCTGCTCGACAAAAAACTGATCACCACGGCCGGGCGCAAGGAAGTCATCGGCCGCCCCATTCTGTACAAGACCTCGAAGGAATTCCTGATGCGCTTCGGCCTGAGCGATCTCGACGAACTGCCGAGTCTAAAAGAGTTCGAAGCTTTGGCACGAGAAGCACTCGGGTCCGACATGGATACTGGTGTTCCTGGGTCGGAGGAAGCCGTCTCGGAGCTGCATCCCGAAACGGATGTTGCCAATGCTGGTGAGGATCGGGCGCCAGTTCCTGAAGATTCTGCCATTTCCGAATCGCTTCAGCAGGTGCAGCAGGAACTCGCCGCCGCCGAAGAATTCCGCGAGCATGAGGCGCTGGCGACATCGGAAGGGATGCCCTCGGGCGATTTGGACGAAGACCCACCGCCGCCAAACGCCAAATCCACTTCCGCTGACTAAGCTGGAAATGCGGAGCCGTGGCGATTTGAATCCCGGTAGCATTTTGTTGCCGTGCGGATGACTTCTTTGCTCTTCGAAGTCGGCAATTCCTGCTATCCTTATCCGACCACCAACCGTCAGAACGTCGAGAACTGACAACTTTTCATGCTGGAACGCTTGCAAAAAATAATCGCCCGTGCCGGTATCGCTTCCCGGCGACATGCCGAACAACTGATTCTGTCCGGGCAGGTGCGGGTTAACGGCAAAACCGTCACTGAGCTTGGGTCGAAAGCCGATCCGTCTGTCGATAAGATTGAAGCCGCGGGTCGCGCGGTCAACACCACGCCGCGGCATGTTTATTTGCTGCTGCACAAACCGCCCGAAGTGGTTTCGTCATTGGCCGACCCCGAAGGCCGGAAGACGCTTCGCAATTTTCTGCGAGGTTTCCCGGACCGAGTGTATCCCGTCGGCAATCTGGAGTACGCCGCTTCCGGGCTGGTGTTTCTGACCAATGATGGCGACCTCGCCGCGCAACTCCTAAAGCACTGGAACCACCTCGACCAGACCTACCACATCAAAATCAAAGGGATGCTGACGCTCGACGATCTCGACCGCCTGGGCAGGGAAGTGCGCGTGCACTTGAAGACGGTGCGCCAGCCGGAAGCGACGCGCAGGCACAGCGCCAACTACTGGTATCAACTCACGATGCAAGGGCCAAAGCTGGAGCCGCTGCGGAATGTCCTTTTTCGCGAGCACCACCCGGTCGAAAAGGTAGTGCGCATCGGGCTGGGCTCGCTGTCCATCGAGGGCATCCCGCGAGGCCGCTACCGCATTTTGGAGAAGAGGGAAGCGGACGCACTGACCAAGACGAAAAAGCCTATGGCGAAGGCCAAGTCGCGTTAGCTGCTTTGGTTTGTGCTTCCGTTGGCGATGGTTGGTTGCTGCTTGTCTTTACTGCTAACGTAGACCGTACGCGCCAGACAATCTCATGGACCGCTTGCAAAAAATCCTGGCGGCTGCCGGCGTTGCCTCGCGACGCAAAGCGGAGGAACTGATCACCGCAGGGCGCGTCAGTGTCAATGGAAAGATCGTCACCGAATTGGGCAGCAAAGCCGACCCAGCCGTCGATGCCATTACCGTCGACGGCAAACCCATCGCACGCGCGCAAGGTTTTGTGTATTTCTTGCTGAACAAGCCGAAAGGCTACGTCACCACCGTGTCTGATCCCGAAGGCCGGCCTACTGTCATGCAACTCCTGGGGAAGGTCGCAGAACGTGTCTACCCCGTTGGCCGGCTCGATTACGCCAGTGAGGGACTGCTGCTGCTCACCAATGACGGGGCGCTGGCGCAGCAACTCACTAAGGCTAGCTCGCATGTTCCCAAAACGTATCATGTGAAGGTCAGCGGCAAGCCTTCCGCGGCAGCGCTGGAGCGGCTGCGCAACGGCATCACCATTCCGCTCGACGACCATCGCCGCGTCAAGCTGTCCCCGACAACGATTCGTTTGCTGGAAGATGCGCCCAACCCGTGGTACGAAATTACGTTGATTGAAGGGCGCAATCGGCAAATCCGCCGCATGTTTGAGCAAATCGGTCACCACGTAGAAAAAATCAAGCGCGTTCAGCTCGGCCGGCTCGCTCTCGATGTGCCTCCCGGCAAATTTCGTGCGCTTACCAAATCGGAAATTTCTCTGCTTAAGTCCTTATCGTCAGGCTGATTGCCGATTACGAATCGCCGGCCCAGCACCCCCTCGATTTTTCCTAATCGCAGGCATAAAATAAATTCATGACCCATACCCTCGAAGAATTGATTCCCGATTACATCCAGGGTCTACCGGCTTATG
>DATKPS010000074.1:0-21836 GCA_035524015.1 Candidatus Sulfotelmatobacter sp. | reverse complement strand
TCGACCGGCACAGTTTCGTCTTTGAATTTATCGGCAGCCAGCGCGGCGACGGCTTTTTTGTGCGAATCGACGGCGAACTGATCGGCTTGCTCGCGGCTGATGCCGAACTTGCGGGCGATGTTTTCGGTGCCGAGGCCCATGTTGATGTAAGCGTCGGGATAGTGATCGACGAGCCAGGGATTCGGAGAAATTTTGTTGCCGCCCATGGGCACAAGCGACATTGATTCCGTGCCGCCCGCAACAATCACGTGCGCCGAGCCGCTGCGGATTCTTTCCGCTGCGAGCGCAATGGCCTGCAGACCACTGGCGCAGAAACGATTCACGGTCATGGCGGAGGTTTCCACCGGAAGGCCGGCGCGGAGAGCGGCGATGCGGGCCACGTTCATGCCCTGCTCGCCTTCGGGCATGGCACAGCCGAGAATGACGTCGTCAATTTCCTTGGAATCGAGGCCGGGAACGCGCGCGAGCGCTTCTCGGATGACCAGCGCGGCGAGATCATCGGGCCTGCTGGTGCGCAGGGAACCTTTGTAGCCCCTGCCGACGGGCGTTCTGACGGAGGAAACGATAACGGCTTCGGCCATGGCGGACCTCTTTCTGAGCGATGCAACCGATTTTCGGCCCGCGATGGGAAAAAAGCAAATTGACAGATTTGGTGTTGGGCTGCCGGGCCTGTGGCAAGACGCAAAGATCGAAGAGAGATTCCTCGCTTCGAAGACTTCGCTCGGAATGACGGGTCGTAGCGACCCGAGATTTCAAAACTAGAACTGGAGGCGCACTGCGAATTGCATTACGCGGGGGCCGCCACCGCCGAGTCCGGGGTTGCCTTGGGCTACGTCGGGAGTTTGCGTGATCAGGCCAGCGGTGCTGGCGTTGGGATTTGGAGTGACGTGATCGGACAAAAAGCCGGGAGTAATCACGTTGGAAGGCAAGGCCCATTGCGGGTGATTGAAGATGTTGAAGAACTCTGCGCGGAATTGAAGTTGATAGTGCTCGTGGAATTGGAAAGTTTTCGTGGTGGAGAGGTCGTAGTTCCAGAAGCCGGGACCGTAAATCTGGTCGCGGCCCAGGTCGCCGAAATAGCCGTTCGGATCCGCGGCGGTGATGGCCGGATAGGCGAAAGCAGCGGGATTCAGGTAGCCAGTGGTGGGCGTCCAATGCGGCAAAATCGGATTTACGCCGGGAAGAATGTCGGGGCGCTGCACGTAGTTCGAATTTACGCCGGGAGCATCGGTGATGATGTTGATGGGCCGGCCGGATTGCACGGTGACGACGGAGTTGAGTTGCCACCCGGCGGCGAGCAAATGCGGAAGGCGGTGAAATTCGGGCACCTCGTAGTTGGCGGCGGTGGTCCAGCGATGGCGGGTATCGAAAGTGGAAGGACCCTTTTCCGCGGGGAGATTGGTGGAGTCCTGGGGGAAGGCGGCGTTGGCGAAATTGAAGTTGATGCCATCGGAAGCGCCGTCGAGCGACTTGGAAAAGGTGTAGGTGGAAAAACCAGAGAAGCCGTGGAACTGCTGCAGACGAACCGTGGTCTGCAGGCCATTGTAGGTGGAATTGGCGCTGTCGGAGAAGACGTCAACGGCAGAGTATTGCGGATAGGCGGGATCGTTGATGTTGGGATCACGGCCCTGATTGGCGTCGTAGAGACGGGTGAGGCGCGTACCCTTGCTGCCGACGTAGCCCAGTTCAAAAGCAAGGCCCTTACTCAGTTGCTGCTGCATGTTCAGGTTCCAGCTCTGCACATAGGGCGTACGGAGGGCAGGGTCGGTGATGAAGATAGATTGCGGGTAGATCGTCGGCGTGAACACCGGGCCGGCGGCGGTGCCGGCAAATTGGCTGGAGTTGAAATCCATGGCGCCAACGAAATAAGGGCTATTCGCCAAGGATGCGACGGGATTGGTGGCCACGCCGGCGGAATTGGTGTAGTTGGCGATCAAGTTGTTTTGCGGCGTGTAGTCGTAATAGAGGCCGTAGGCGGTGCGAACCACGGTGTTGCGGAAGGGATTCCAAGAGATACCGAGGCGCGGGCCGAAGTTATTGAGGTCGCGATGATAGAGGAGCGGCAAAGAGGGCGAACCGACTTGCACGAGATTGCCGGAGGCATCAAAGTTCGAAAGCAAATTATGTTTTTCGGATAGCGGAGAGAAATATTCCCAGCGAAGGCCAGCGGTGAGAGTCAGATTGGGGCGAAGGCGGATTTCGTCTTGGGCGAAGAAGCCAAGATTGTTGTTGAAGGTGAAACGCTGGGTGTTGCCCATGTCGGCGATGCCGTAAATGTTGCCGATATAGAAGTTGGCCAATTCGTTGACGACCGGATCGGCGGAGAGTTGCGGGCAGGAACCATCGGGAAGGGAAACGCAGGTGTTGACGTCGAGGAGGCCGCGCTCGAGGTTGTCGTTAAAGCTGGATACGTCGTAGCGATGATATTCGCCGCCGAATTTGTAAGTGCTGCGGCCGCGGATGAGCGTGAAGTTGTCGAGAATCTGGAAGGTCTCGCTGACGCGGCCGCGCGGGACACTGTAGGCGGTGGCGCCAAGATTTTCGATATCACCGTTGAAATCGATTTCGGGCAGGCCGGCGTGATTGGTGCCCATATCGAGGCCGAGAGCGGCAGGATCGATGTAATTGGGATTGCCAGGAGTGGCGTCGGCGGAATTGAAACTGGTACGGAATCGCGAGTAGCCGAAGCGAACTTCGTTGAGCTTCGAGGAAGAAACCGTGGTTAACCAGTTTACGGAGACGACCTGAACGCGCGTGGGGGAAATTTGTTCAAAATTGGCGAGGCGCGAACCGCTGCCGTAGCCACCGAGCGATCCCAAAGGAAAGGCCTGATTGCTTTGCCCGAAAGCATAGCGGGCGCTGATAGTGTTGTTCTGATTTAGTTGGTAATCGACCTTGCCGATGAGGTTGTTATTGTTGTTGGTGTCCTGCACGGTGTAAGCGAGCGAGCCGGAATCGCTGGTTGGGAATAGGTTGATGATTTTGATGAGCGCGGGATTGATGGAAGGAACCGAGGAGTACGGATTGTTGACGGCGATGGTTTGTGCTTCGGCAATTTGCGTTTGCGAGGGGACGGAGATGGCGAAATCGGAGCCGACGGTCTCGCGCTGGCCTTCGTAAGCAAAAAAGAAAAACAGCTTATTGTGGAGAATAGGGCCGCCGAGAGAGCCGCCGAAATTGTTGTTGTTGAAGGGCGACTGAGGATTGAAAGAGCCGTCGGCCTGGTACGTGGAGTTGAAATAATTGCGCGCATCGAATTCGGAATTGCGATTGAATTCGTAGAGTGAGCCGTGGAAATTGTTGCTGCCGGAGCGGGTAATGATGTTGACTACGGAACCGGAGTTGCGGCCGTATTCCGCGCCGAACTGCGATTGGATGTTGAATTCCTGGATGGCGTCGAGAGGCAGCAAGGTGGCGGGAGCGCCGGTGATACCGACCTGGTTGAGCGCGGAGTTGTTGAAGAAGGGATCGTTATTGTCGGTGCCGTCGAGATTGTAGTTGTTGGAACGATCGCGATTGCCATCGATATTGAATTGCCCGAAGCCCTTTTCCGAACCGGCGACGCCCGAGCCTTCTACGGTGACGCCGGGAGTAAGCGCGACGAGTTTGCCGAAATCGCGGCCGTTGAGCGGAAGTTCCTGAACGAGTTGGCGGTCGACGACTTGCGACAAGGTGGTGCTGGAGGTTTCGACCAGCGGGACGCTTTCGGTGACTTCCACCTGTTCTTGCGTAGCTTTCACGTGGGAAAGCGTGAGGGTAACGGTGGTTTCCTCGCCGACGTTCACGCGAATTTGAGGGACGCGAACTTCCTCGAAGCCGGGGGCGATGGCCGAAACTTCATATTCGCCGGCGGGCAACTCCAGAAAGCGGAAATTGCCCTCGTCGTCCGCGGTGACCTCGCGGGTTTCGCTGGTGCCGAGATTGCGTGCAACGACCTTGGCTTGCGCGACATGCAAGCCTTGTGAATCGACCACTTCACCGCGAATGGCGCCGCGGAAGGACTGCGCGGAGACTATGGCGGCAGTTGGCGCGAGAAGAACAGCAAAAAGAAACACGAAGAATGACCGAAAGGCGAAAGAGAATGCGTTTCGTGGAATCATGACCTAGTCCTTTATGGATGGTCCATCTGCGATGGAACCGTGCACTGGTGGAGCGCCGGTGCAGAAGAAATCGGTACCGAGAATTCCGTGAGACGGCCGAAGGATCAGCGTGCGCGGTAAGCCACCGCGCAACATCGCCGTGCGCAGCTACATCGCCGTACCGGGTGGAGCGAAATTCCTAACCGAGCTGTCGGCAGTGCGCTCATTTGCCCTTCAGTGACCCGCCTTTTTTCGGAATGAACAGCGAGACCGGCGGGGTAATCTTGTGTACCTGCGAAAAATTTCCCTGGTTGATGGCCAGGCCAACGCGGCCACGCGAATCCACGTAGAGCAACGGCTCGCCGACGGGCACGTCCATAAAGGTTTTCGAATAGGGCAGGGTGAAAGGTTTCTTGTCGAGTTGTACGGTGACCTTGTCCCCGAGGTCGTAGCCAAGCTTCTTGAAATCGTCGCCGGGAATGTCGGTGATGAGCGAGCCGAAAGGATCGTCGAGAGCGATGACTTGGCCGTCGATGCCTTTATCGGTGAAGTTGGCGACTTTGGGAGTGAGGCGAACGAGTTGCGGGACTTCCGGCCCAGCCAGCGTGTAATCCCAGCCAGCGGCAAGATGAGCGCCAGCGGGGGAGAAGATATCGCGGCCGTGGAAAGTGGAAGAAACTTTATCGCCGATCATCCATCCGGGATTAGTGACTTCGCGGGCGGAGTCCAAGCCATCGCGATCGATTACGGGAGTAATTAAGCCATTGTCAGGTAATACGAAATATTGGCCTTTCTTGGTTTTGACGATGACCGCCTTGCGCGACGTGCCCACGCCCGGATCAATCACGACGACGAATACGGTTCCTGCGGGATAGTAGGGAGTGACGCCATTGAGAAAACGGGCGCCTTCTTCGATGGAGTAGGGAGTGACCTGGTGAGTGATGTCCATGATGCGCGCATCCGGGGCGATGCCGAGCATGACGGCTTTGCAGATGGCCACGGCGTCGTTGGCGGTGCCGAAATCGGTCATGAACACGATGGTGGGATGCGCCGTGCTGGTTGGTGCAGCGGTAGGGGCTTGCTGAGGAGGCTGGGAACAAGCGGCCAAGAGAAAGCCAAAGATGAGCAAACTGCGGAGAGCAGCAAGTTCAAATGTACGTTTCAAAACTGGCCCCCAGTACACGAATTTGCCAGCGGTTTGGCGAAGGACAGAAACACGCGCGGCGACTCTCGAATACACAAACGCGGTTACGCGAGAGGAAATGCCCCGGTTGGCACGCTTGGCTGCGGCGTGATGTCACCCCTGGCTTGTACCTAATTATAGAGGAAGGTCCTTGGGCAAGGTCAACCGGAGGCCGGTGCAAATCTCTTTCGTTGCAGGCGGTGAGTGGATTCACTAAAATACTCGGGCTTGTTCGCTGTGCAAGGTTGAGGGATCACTTCTCGCCGCCCACGTGAAGTCCGGCTCATATCCCAATTGTACTCTGTAGGAAAAAAGGCAAGGAGAACGCTGATGCGTCGTAGTCTGCTAGGTGTGTTGCTGTGTGTGATGTGTGCGTCGGTAGCGCTCGCCGATCAAGTTACGCTCAAGAATGGAGACCGCTTGACCGGAACGATAGTTTCGGGGGACACGAAGAAGTTGGATTTGAAGACGGATTTTGGGGGGGATATCAGCATCGACTGGGCGACGGTGGTGGGAATTGAATCCAGCCAGGATTTGACGATTACCACGAAGGACGGCAAGAAACAAACGGGCAAAGTGACCATGACCCCGGACGGGAAATTCGTGGTGGCAGGGGGAGCGCCGGTAGCCAAGGATGACGTGACCGCCGTGCGTAATTCAACGGAGCAGCAGGCGTTTAACGTGGCCGAGGAAAAGATGGCGCATCCGAAGTTCACGTATTTTTGGGGCGGGGTGGCGGATGGGGGCCTGGCGCTGACACGCGGAAACTCCGACACGATCAGCTTTACGTTCGATGCGAAAGCGGTACGGGCCACCCCACGGGACAAACTCACCGTGTATGCAAACTACATTTTCGCAAACAACCAAACGACGCTGCCGTACACGACTACGGCGAATTTGTTCCAGGCGGGGATTCGCGGCGATTGGAACATCAGTCCTCGCACCTTTGTGTATGCTACCGCGGACTTCACCACCAACGAATTGCAGCAGTTGAAGCTGCGCCAGGTTTACGGAGGCGGCATCGGATATCACGTCATAAAGAACGATGCGACGGTGTTCGATGTATTCGCCGGGGGCGATTACGACCGAGACGAATTTGGTTCCTATACAATCACGAACCCAGCTCCCCCGCCTCCCCTCCTTGCGATTCCGAGCAGCACGCTGAACAGTGCGGAAATCACGGTGGGGGAAGAATTCGACAGAAACTTCACAAAGCGCACGGTGTTTACGGAACGCTTTGTAATCTTCCCGAACTTGTCGCACACGGGAGACTATCGGTTTCAATTCAACACCACGTTCGCAGTGGCCATGAAGACCTGGCTGAGTTGGCAGACCAGTTTCCAAGATTTGTACATCAGCTATCCGCCACCGGGTTTGAAGGGCAACGACCTGGTGCTGTCCACCGGGATACGAGTATTGTGGGGAGCCAAGCTGTAAAAGATTCCGCCTGGTTGTAGTGCTATTCCTGGGTCAAATGTCGGTCAATAGGAGGCAACGAGTATGAGCTTTCTTTATTGGATCGTTGTAGGGCTGATTGCGGGCTGGTTAGCGGGTCAGGTCATGAAGGGTGGAGGCTATGGCGTGCTCGTGGACATCATCCTTGGGATCCTGGGAGGGCTGGTCGGAGGCTGGATCTTCGGCATGCTGCATCTGTGGCCGGGTGGGGGCATCATAGGTTCGATCATCGTGGCGTTCGTCGGAGCGGTGATTTTGGTGTGGATTACCCGGCTGATCAAGAAGGCCTGATAGGTTGCAGAAACGTGACGAGGAATTTTCCGGGGTAGGGCAAAAGTGATTGCCCGGCCCCCATCGCCTGAGAAGAAGCTGCTCGTGGAACTTTAAAGGTTAAGGACACCGCGCCGCGGCCCGGAAAAAGGGTTGGGGCGCGGTTTCATTTTGGGAAAAAGAGGACCTGTACCCTGTACGAAAGGGCAAGTTTTCCACAGGACCTGTACAGGATGACATGGGTGGAACTACGGGATTTACCTCATGGAATAAGATATTTATTTTCAATAGATTAGCAGCGCTAAAGAGGCCAGGATGGTACTAGGAAATTCGTTTAAAAGCAATTTTAGTGCTCCTGTACCATAGGTTTTCTTCCGAGCTACCTGTCTAATGGGGCAGGTCGAGCCATTGAGGCCCAAGGTCAAGGGCAAGAGGCAGATTCGGTGGCGCGATTCGAACGGTTGGGGAGCAGAACCAGACATGAAAAAGGACAATCTCCGGAAGTGGATGTGGCTGTTTCTGGTGGCGCTGGGCGCAATTCAGCTGTACGCCGTGCGGGAGCTGCTGGCGGCGTTCGCCATCTTCGTACTGGGATTCGGAGCGATTGCCGTATGCGTCGGTCTGGTCTACTTCCTGCACAAAGCTTGGGAAGCGGGGGTCAGCTGGGCAGTGGAAAGCCGGCATCCGGTGTTTTTGGCCGTGCGCCGGAGCGTGGCACTGGTGGAAGACCTGGCGCGGCGGCCGATCCGCCGTCCTGGTTCTGAGCCGGCCGCGTAGACGGACGAGTTTCGCTAAGAGGTTTGTAAGCCAGAGGTGCGCGGGTTTGGGAGTTGCAAGGGGTTCTGGCAGGTTCCGATCCCGTGAATAGCAAAGGCCAGCCGTCCTGAGAGAGCGGCTGGCCTTTCTTCGTTTTTGAGTTGTCAGGTTTCAGTTATTAGTTTTGAGTTTGCGGAAAGAGGCGGATTTCGTGTCATTTGGAGCTGCTTTCGCGATGAGTCCAGGAAAAAGCAGATTCCTCGGGGAAAGATCGCCGTCGGAATGACAGTTCTGTGAATCTTTTTGTGGCCCGTGGAGCCGTAGCAAGACGCAATGAAAAACGAACGGCCCAGTTCAGAAAGTGGGCCCTACACAGGCGAGGAGAAAAGTACGGGTCTGAAGACCCGCCGCTACAAAGACTGAACGCGTTGGTGCTTCAGCTTACGTTTTCAGAAAATACCTGAAGCGCAATCTACTCAGGCGGCGGAGACAGGCTGAAGCCTGTGCTACTGCCACGCACGCGTGGACGAGAGAGTTGCGATTCGTCCCATGCTGGCAGGAAGCTAGAAGAAGGCCGCGCCCCCGTCCACATTGATGGATTGGCCCACTATGGCACTGGAGAGATCCGAGCAAAGGAACAGGGCAGCTTGCGCGATTTCCATAGCGGTTTGACCGCGGCCTTGCAGCAGGGAATTGAGAAACCCTTTCAGTTGTTCATCGGGGCTGACGCCTAATTTAAGCGCGAGCGTTTTGCCGAGTTCTTTGCTCATGAGCGTTTCTGTTACGGGACCGGGGCAGAGCGCATTCACACGCACGCCTTGACGGGCTGCTTCCGCGGCGGTCACACGGGTCAAACCCAATAAACCGGCTTTGGCGGCGGCATAGGCGGAACCCCAACTAAATGCGGACTTGGCGGACAGGCTGGAGATGTTGAGAATGACGCCGGATTTGCGCTGGTACATTTCCGGCAGCACCAGCTTCGTGAGAAGAAATGGGGCGCGCAGATGGATGGCGAGGACCTCGTCGAATTCGGCCAAGGGATAATCTTCGACGGGCACGACCGGGCCGTAGTGTCCGGCGTTGTTCACTAGAATGTCCAGGCGGCCAAATTTTTCTCGAGCGGCGGCCACCAGACGAGAACATTCCGGCTCGTGAGTGAGATCGCCGGCAAGATGGCCGCAGGTTCCGCCCGTGGAAACGATTTCGGCGGCGGTTACGGTCAATTCGGCTGCGGTTCTGGCGGACAAAAAAACACTGGCGCCTTGCTGCGCAAAAAGGTGGGCCATGGCGCGGCCAATACCGCGGCCGGAGCCGGTGATGAGTGCCACTTTGTTGTGGAGGAGCATGATCGAGAGACAATAGCAGCGATTGCGAGGAGAATACCAGCGGTGTGACGGGGGTCACGAAATGTTGATTTGCGCGGGATTTGGAAGAATGTGACAATGAACGGATGTGCCAAACAAAATATCGCGCTCTGACATTATCCTTGGCGGGAACGCTGCTGTGCGGGGTTGCCTTCGCGCAGCAGTCTTCGGCGCCGTCCACGAATCCACCGGCGTCGTCGGGCACCTCAACGACAGCGCCAAAATCGCAAACCACCACAAAGTCCGGCGCTACTGCCGCTAAAAAGGCCCCGGCTCCCTTGGCGTTGACGACGCAAAAAGAAAAAGCTAGCTATGCCATCGGCATGAACATCGGGAAGGGCCTGAAAGATAGCTTGAAGCGCGACGATGTCGACGTCAGCAACGAGATTCTGCTCCGCGGAATGCGGGATGCGCTGGCCGGCAACAAACCGCTGCTGAGCGACGAAGAAGCACAGCAGGTGCTGACCACGTTGCAGGCCGATCTGCGGAAACACAAGGAAGAATTGCAAGCCGCGGCGGCCGCGAAGAATGAAAGCGCGGGCAGCGCGTTTCTTGCGGCAAACAAGGCCAAGCCTGGCGTGGTGACGCTGCCGAGCGGGCTGCAGTACAAGGTAATCACCCAGGGCAATGGACCGAAGCCGATGCCCAGCGACGTGGTGGAGTGCAATTACAAAGGCACGCTGATCGACGGCACGGAATTCGACAGCTCTGCGAAGCGCGGCAAACCGGCGACGTTCCCGGTGGGGCAAGTGATCAAGGGATGGACCGAAGCGCTGCAGCTGATGCCGGTGGGTTCGAAGTGGGAGCTGTACTTGCCGCCGACGTTGGCGTATGGCGAGCGCGGGACGCCGAACGGGCCCATCGGTCCTAACGAGACTTTGGTTTTTGAGGTGGAATTGCTTTCGATTCAGCCGAAGCCCGAAAGCAAGCCGGCGCCAGCCCCGGGCGCGATGGCACCAAAGGCGCAGCCGCAGACTGCTCCGCCACCGGCGACGAAGCCGCAATAAATGGGCGGTTACGAGTAAGGATAAAGAGAGATTCCGCACTCCGCAGACTCCGTTCGGAACGACAGGTAGGGGAATTAGAATAGAAAAGAAGCCGGGAAGGATTCGGAAGATCCTGCCCGGCTTTTGTTTTTTTTTGGGGGAGAAGGGTACGCGCGCTCAGCGGCTGAAGACGCACTCAATCGGCCCTCGTTGCGGCACGGCTGAAGCCGTGCCCTGACGCGAACGGGATCTTGCGGAATGGGCCGCAGGAATCCTGTGCACGTATGGGGAAAGACCCGCGGCGTAAAGCAGATGCTGCGTGTGCATGTCGCGTTGAGGTGTGCTTGCAGTGGACTCTAAACCCGCACCCTTGAAAGGCGAAGGGTGCGGCACCCGACGCGGGTCTAAAGACCAGCCGCTGCGAATGGGGGCGCGGCTCCGAGATTGGAGCCAAGACGCACACATGGGGCGCAGCCCTTCGATGCTCAGGATAGACAGTGCTGCGCCCGTACGAAAAAAAAGCAAGAGCGAGTTTTCTCGCACGCGCGCTACTTGGTCACCTTGAAACTCTTTAAGAGAGCACCGACCGCTTGGTCCGCTTGATAGGGGGTAATGGTGGGCTTGTTCTTGAGCTGATTCTGGCTAACCGCGCGATAAGCGAGCTTGCGCGGATTGTTCAAAGCCAGATCCAGCACAAAGGTGCCTTCATGCCAACGAACCGTGCGATAGGCCACTTCCGGCGGGCCCCAACCCCAACCTGACCAGCAGCCATACGGGCCACAGGCCAGCCCAGGATAGTAGCCGGGATAAACCGCGCCCACGGTAGCCTTCTGGCTTTTCACCGCGACGTGATAGTCGACGAGGAAATCGGCGGTATTGGGATCGTTCACCTGAACCAACCCCTTGGACTTGAGAGCCCGCTCGATCGAAGCTTTCAAAACATCGCGATTGGCTTCGGTGTTCCAGTCGCGATTGCTTTCCAAGCGTTGCTGCGGGGGCTGATTGGGTGTAATGACGTCGCGCGACACGACCGGTCGGCTGCCCGGAGCGGCGGCCGCGGGCGGCGCCTGATCCATCGGGCGCCACGCCCAGGTCATGCCCTTGGCGACGCGAATATCCGGATCCCGCAAAACCTCCACATTATCGTTACATCCGCTTAAGACCATGCCCCCCATAAGCACGGCCGACATTAAAGCTGCACTGATCCTTTGCTTGCCCAATTCCACGTGTACATACCTCCACTCTATTGGAAACACTAATTCTGACAAAAAGTTGGCTGTTATGAGAGAGCTAATTACTTGAGCGCGGTAGCGACCCAGTCTGCGGGAGGAAAGACAATGGGCCAGAAGCTGGGAGCGGGGCGATCGAATTCGAAGGCGATCTTATAGAACTGCAGGCCGTCGTCTTCGATACGCACCACGCGGCAACTTATTTCCGAAGCGTTGCGAGGATTGGAGAGGAGGAAGGACTGGCCGACGTGAAGATGCTGGCGCATACGCAGAAGGCCGCCGTGGGCGTTAACGACCTGAGTCTCGGCGTGCTCCTGAATTTGGTGGCGCTCTTCGTCTTCCGCGACCACCAGCACGCTCATGCGAAGAACCACGCGCTCGGAGCGTCGGCGGTTTTCGGCGGGGTAGGACATGAGATTAGAGCTTCCTCACGAAGCTATTTTAGCCTGCCCAGCCCAGTTGTGAACTGGCCTAACAGGCAGGGTGACCGAGGAAAGGTGGGCCAGAGCGATGAGAAAGCAAGCAGTAGAGGGGTGAGTTTGATATGATAGGATTTTGCAAAATTCATAAGTGCAAGGGACAGATGGATATACAAACTGAGACAAAAACCCTGCTTCGCGTGAGGCCCCGCGGATTCTGCGCAGGAGTGGTGCGAGCGGTCGATATTGTGGAATTGGCCCTGGAAGCGTATGGGGCCCCGGTGTACGTGCATCACGAAATCGTGCATAACACATATGTTGTGGAGCAATTAAGGAGACGCGGAGCAATCTTTGTAGAAGCGATCGAGGAGGTGCCCTCGGGTTCGGTTTTGGTATTCAGCGCGCATGGGGTGCCGCCGACGGTGCGCCAGGAGGCCAAGGATCGCTCGCTACGGGTGATCGACGCGACGTGCCCGCTGGTGACCAAGGTGCACTTGGAAGCGCTGAAGTTCGCGCGCGAAAAGCGCACCATCGTTCTAATCGGGCACCGGGATCACCAGGAAATTGTGGGCACGTCCGGAGAAGCTCCGGATCGCACCTTGGTGGTGGATTCGGTGGCGGCGGTGGATGCACTGGAAGTGGAAGACCCGGAAAAGCTGGCATTTTTGACGCAAACCACGCTGAGCTTGTATGACACGCAGGAAATCGTGGGGCGTCTGCGGCAACGCTTCCCGAAAATTGTGGGGCCGGCGAGCGACGACATTTGCTATGCCACGCAGAACCGCCAGGAGGCGGTGGAGCAAGTGGCCAAGGACGTGGACCTGATTTTGGTGGTGGGCTCACAGAATAGTTCGAACAGCAACCGTCTGGTGGAATTGGCGCAACGGCTGAACGTGAAAGCCCGGTTGATCGATTCCGCGGAGGACATTGATCCGACCTGGCTGGATGGGGTGCGGCGAATCGGGCTAACGGCAGGCGCATCGGCACCGGAAGTGTTGGTAGAACAGGTGAGCGAACGGCTGGCGCAATGCGGATTTACCGATCAGCGGGATCTGGATTTGATTCGTGAGGACGTGCGGTTTACGCTGCCGTCCGAACTGGCGTCTATCGCTCCTGCGCCGCGCCGCTAAAAGCGGGGCTGCGCATCGACAAATTTTTGTTTTGCCGGGCAGGGGAATTCCCGGCGTCGTTGCCGGTGCCCGGCGCAAATCGCGTTAAAAGGAGCGCACCTTGGCGGTCAAAATCGTCCGTCAACCGAATAAGATTGTGCTGATAGGGGCGCCATCGAGCGCCGCAGGTTTCGCGATGGGTACAGAAAAAGCGCCGGCGGCCCTCCGCGCCGCGGGCTTGGTGGAGAAACTTCAAGCGATTGGATACGAAGTAACGGATTTAGGGGATTGCGAGCCGCGTTTGTTCGCCGAGGATGACGAGCACAAGAGAGCGCGAAATATTCCGGAAATTGTCGCGGCCCTCAACGATCTGAAGCCGCGTGCGGAAGTGGCGGCAAAGTCGGGGGGACTGGTCCTGGTGCTGGGCGGGGATTGCGCGCAGACGGTGGCGATCCTGACGGGAGCACGGCGCTACTACAAGCACATTAGCCTTCTGTGGGTAGACCGCCACGCGGATCTGAACACCCCCGCGAGTACACCGTCGGGCCGGCTGGATGGCATGGCATTGGCGGCGATTCAGGGCCGAGGGTCCGCGGAGTTGGTGCGGTTCTGGGGCGAGCCGCCGCTGGTCCGCGAGCCGGACACGTTGATTTTCGGGCTGGAGCAAGTGGACCCGGCCGAGCAGGAATTCCTGACCCGCTCGCCGATGCGGCACGTGTATGCCGTGGACATTCGTCAACAGGGTGCGGCGGCCGCGGCGCAGCATGCTTTGGGACAGTTACACAGCGAGGCGCGCGAGTTTATGGTGCATCTCGACTTGGACGTGATTGCCCAGGAGGAATTCGCCGCGACTAATGTGACTGGGAGCGGCGGGCTGTCCTACGCGGATGTGCAGGCTTCCCTGGCAGAGTTTCTGAAACAAAAAAACCTGCTTGGTCTGGATGTGGCGCAATTCAATCCGGATAAGGATCCGGATGGTTCGGGAGCAAAGAAAGTGGTGGATCTGCTGGTGGAGGCACTGGCAGCACGGTTCGCCTACTTTGCGCCGCGAGCGGCACCAGCCGCACCGAGTGCGACCGATGCAGGCGCGGCGGAGCCTTCATCGTCCACGACAACCGATTAGAGAAGGCCTCGCGGGAATGCCTCCCGTAAAGTAATTACGCGGTAAGAATTACCAAAAACACCTGAGAGATAGATACTTTTTGCGTACTATACCTGCGCGAAAAAGTACCAAAGCAACGTCCAAGACGCTTGCAAGTTGCAGGAAATGCGATGGGTGAATTCCTGGTGCAGGGAGTGCTCTTTAGGACACCCCACATCACACCAGGGGGACCCAAAAATGTCGACCGCAATTGCGCCCCGAATCGGAAATTGTCCGGAATATCAAAGACTGCTGGATTGCTGCCAGCGAACGCTGGTGGCTTGGCAACAATATAGGACGCGCGCGGAGCGCGACCCCGTGCTAGGGGCGAGGCTCCGGGCCCATGTAGGCCGCCTGAAGGACGAGTACGCGCGGGCCCACGCGTTACTGGAGAATCACGAAAGGTTCTGTCAGACGTGCCAATACATCTCCAAAGTGGGCGGCTTGGATTTTGAAAGTTTGTCGAATGCGATGGACCAGCGCTATCCCTGGTCGTAACAAATCAAGACAGTCTGGTTTTTTGTTGGGTGTCACGCGCCGGCTCACGCTCGCGGCGAGGCTTCGTTAGCGGCGTCTCTAGCTCCGCGAGTGTTCGTTGTGCGTCTGGCTAACTACTCCGCCACGTCTGCCCTTGCCAACGCCCGTCTGGTTTAGCTCCGCTCTATACTCAATTTCATGGCCATTTTTTCGCAGCGCAGGAAACCGCCGTGGCTGGATCAGGCGCGCCGGGTGTGCCGCTCCTCTGGAATCACGATCATGGGTTGGGGGCCGGAGCTGCTGACGGTCGAAGCCAAATCTCCGCAGCGGGTCGAGCAAATTGCCTTGCAACTGGCCCCGCTTGGTTTCCAGCCGATACGCAACGACGACAATGCCTCCGCGGGCATGCTGGACTTGTCGCCCAATCCCGAGGCGGTGCGATCCAAGATCGCGTCCTTCGACATTTCCCGCCGGCCGTTCAGCGAACAAGTCGAACCACTGGTCTGGGCGTTGGGGATGCTGTTGCTTGTGCCCGGCTTCGACCGGACTCCAGGTCATTATTGGCTGCACTTCCCGCTGGGCTTGGCAGCCGCGGTTCTGTTTGTCTGGGATGTAGGCCGAATCTGGGGATGGCGTGTCGAGTTGTTGCCGGAGGGTCTCCGGGTGCGCCGCCGTTTTCGCTGGACACTGATGCCTTGGGACCAGATTCAATCCGTTGATTCGCGCGATGCCGGCAGAAGTCAGGAGGGCGTCGTGCTAAAGCTGCGCTCCCATGACTCCGTGGATTTGGGGAAGTTCTTCGTGGCCTTTGCCCGCAACCTCCGCGACCGCTTGCGGTACGAACTCGCTCAACGGACACCTCGAGGGTCTTGACGGCCCAGCGCCAGGCCTGCTGCCGGCGAGGACATAGATAAGCCTGATTTATCGAATCTGGCGTTTTGAGAAACGCGGGTAATCGCTAAAATGGAAAGAACGACCCGTGCAAGTCAGGGTGGGAATTTAATTCTGGCGACAAGATGGAGTGAGATGAGTGCCCGGTTACAGGTAATGAAGTTTGGTGGAACGTCGGTTGGGAATGCGGAGTGCATTGCGCGAGCGGCGAAGATCATAGCGCACGGGGCGCGCGAAGGGCGGTGTGTGGCCGTAGTTTCGGCCATGAGCGGGGTGACGAACAAGTTGATCGAAGCGGCGAAGACAGCACAGGCCGGAAACGGAAGGGGTGCGACTGGGGTGATGGAAGGGTTGCGCGCGCAACACGAAACCGCGCTGACCAGCTTGATTAGCGGGGAGATGGAGCGGGCGCAGGTTCGCAAAAAGCTGGATGTGGTGCTGGCCGAAGGATTGCGATTTTGCGAAGGGGCGGCGCTGCTTCGGGAATTGTCGCCGCGCACGATGGATGCGATTTCCAGTTTGGGAGAAAGATTATCGGCACCGCTGGTTTCGGCGGCAGTGAAAGAACTGGGACTGCCAAGCGAGGCGGTGGAAGCGACAGAACTAATCGTGACCAACGAATTCCACGGGGGCGCGGAACCGCAGATGGACCAAACGCGAGGCAAATCGCACGCGCGGATTCTGCCTTTGCTGGATCGTGGAATCGTGCCGATCGTGACCGGCTTCCTGGGAGCGACGCGCGGTGGCGAACTGACCACCCTGGGGCGGGGCGGCTCCGATTATTCCGCGACAATTTTGGGCGCGGCTTTGGATGCCGATGAAGTGATCATCTGGACGGATGTAAACGGGGTGCTGAGCGCAGACCCGCGACTGGTGTCGGAAGCGCAGACGATCCCGGAGATTTCCTACCGGGAAGCCGCGGAGTTGGCATATTTCGGAGCGAAGGTGCTGCATCCGAAGACGCTGCGGCCGGTGGTGCAAGCAGGAATTCCGGTGTGGATTCGCAATAGCTTCGCGCCAGAACATTTGGGAACGAAAATCACGCCGCAGGGGCAGACCATCGAGAGAGGGGTAAAGGCGCTGACGGCGATACGGGATGTGACGCTGATCAGCGTGGGCGGCCCGGGAATTGTGGGATTGCCGGACGTGGTGGGGCGGACGTTTTCGACGACCGCGGAAGTGCGCGCAAATGTGTTGCTGATCTCGCAATCGTCGTCACAAAACGATATCTGTTTCGGGGTGTCCTCGGAGGATGCCGAAAGGACCGTGGAGGCGTTGCGCAAGGAATTCGCGCAGGACCTGGACCATCACAAGGTGGAGCATATTCGCGTGGATCCGCACATCGCGATTGTGGCGGTGGTGGGGCAGAACATGTGCGGAACGCCGGGTATTGCGGGCAAGACCTTTGCGAGCATGGGCAAAGAAGGAATCAACCTGATCGCCATCGCGCAAGGATCCTCGGAGACAAATATTTCGTTTGTGATCGAAGAACAGTCGGTGGTGCCGGCGCTACGCGCGTTACACCGGGAATTCGGGCTGCACCAATCTGCGGATTAAGCGCGGAATCCCGCGCGCACAATCGAAGAATTGTTTGGCGAGCGCAACCGTTCGTGCGCTTCGGGCTCGCGCGTCAAAAGACATAAGGAATCAAGGCTTTGACCCGGGCCTTGTAAGCGGGATACTCGTCAGGAAAGCCGTGCAGAAGGAGGCGTTCCTCCTGATTCAGTTTTATCCAGAAACCAATCGCAAACGAGGCGAGCCCGGCAAAGGCCACCAGCAAGCCCGAGCCAATCGCGGTTCCAAGGCCCAGGAGCAGATGGCCGGTGTAGATGGGATGGCGCACGAAATTGTAGGGGCCGCGTTCCACTAGCTTGTGCCCCTGCTTCAATTCGACATCCTGGCTCCACTCGGCACCCAGCACCTTACGCGACCAAATCGCCACGAAGAAACCCAGCGCGCAAATAGCCACGGCAACGGAATCGGAAAATACTGTACGCCGCACCACGACCGGACCGAACGGGTAAACCCAGGCAGCAAGGAACAGGAGGAAGCCCAGCCAGACGGGCATACGAGCTAATCTGGCTGGTAAAGTTTGCGGTTCCGCAACGGGCTTGATAGAGCGAGCGCTGATGTTCCAGTAGAGCGCGAGCGCGACCCAGCAGGCAAGAATGAGAATCCCGGTTAGCATAGAGCCAATGGTATCGCCGGAGGGAGTGAATCGGAAGCTTGCCTACGGGTGGTGCTTTCCCGGTTGGCGCATTGAGCAGGACCTTGTCGGATCACTGGTCTGCTCAGCGGGTTGGAGATGCCCGGTTATACTAAGACCTGATGGTTGCAGAAGGTTTTTGCAGACTGAAACGCAATCTAGTGTGCGGTTCCGGAAATAACTTAACAGAGCGCCGAGGCTTCAGGGGCAAAAGCCCAACTCATATGCGACGACTTGTGTGACGGCTGAAGCAGCCACCTCCTGAAGAGAAAAGCCAGGGGAATTTCCGGACACAACGCTAGTTGATTCCAACTCAAAGGCTTTTTTGTGACGCAACTTCCGCCGGATATTGATGCGGTTATCGACGAAGCTTGGCAAGCAACGAAGGACGTGCCCGGATTCCTGGTAGAGAACGAGGCGCGATTTATAGGACTCCTAGCCGCTTGCGTCCCGGCCAAGGGGACAATTGTGGAAATCGGCAGTTTTAAGGGACGGTCAACTGTGATGTTGGCGAAAGTCGCGAGTCACTATGGGCTTGGCCCAGTGGTGGCAATTGACCCGCACACGCACAACCTTTCTACAGGACACGATGGTGGTGAGCGACGTTCCACCTATGACGAATTTGTATCGTCGCTGCGCAGTGCCGGAGTCGGTGCCGAGGTCGAGATTCATCACGCAGCCTCGACCGACGTTAGCGCCACGTGGAACCGCGATATTCGGTTTTTGTGGATCGACGGCGACCACTCGTATGAAGGAGCGAAAGCAGACTTTGATGGATTTGCGCCATTTCTGGTTTGTGGCGGAGTAGTTGCATTGCACGATGCGCTTAACAATTTCCCGGGACCGATTCGCGTATTTGTCGAAGAAATACTGAGATCAAAGCGATTTGGACCCGCGGGATTCGTTCACTCGATCGCCTGGGCGCAGTCGCGACCCGATGACGCTTCGGTGTTCTTGAAAACGCGGGAGAATTTAGAGAGTCGTGCCGCTCGTCTGCTTCCCTTTGTGCGAGAGAATCAGCAACTACAGGGACTGCAAAAAATCCGTTACAAACTTACCCGTGCTCGGGTACCTCGCGCACCGATTGTTCCGTCGAATCTAGTGCAAATCCTATCTAGGCGTGATGTGGTTGGGTAATCGGGAGCTGGGCGCTCGGCGAAGCAAGTCCGTGTTGAAACGCAGTCAACGAATTGGCGATTTGCGAGGCTAGGAGGATGCGGGAGATGTAGCGGCTTCCGCTCGCTTGCGGTGATAGCGCGCCAGGCCCAGCCAGGAAAGCTGCAGCGCGCCATTGAAGAGGTAATGCGAGATTTCGTCAGGAGAAAGGAACTGCGCCGCCTCGGCGGCAATCTGCTTGGCAAACTCGTGTGTGGCGGCAACCTCTTCGAGGTTGCGGGCGAAAATGGCGGCGGAAAGATCACGCCAACGGTGGAGGCGGTCCCGGTAGGTGGCGATGTGGGCGTCGGGATGGCCGGAAAATGAGAAGTGGGTGAGGAACAGCTTGTTGGGATGGAGTCCGGCAATGGCATCGAGCGAGGCGTCCCACAATTCGATGGAAATGTCGGGTGGCGGAGTGACAGGAAGGACGAAGGGGTGTCCGTTGACGGAGATGCCGGTGGTGTCTCCAACAAAGGCGAGAGACTCGCGCGAGTCAAAGTAGGTGAGGTGGTGCGAAGCGTGGCCGGGAGTATAGAGCACACGCAGCTGGCGGGAACCGAGGAGGATGGTCTCGCCGCCCTCGAGGACCTGAAGATTATCTGCGGGGACCGGTAAAAAGACACCAAACTGCCGCTCCATGCTGTCGCCATAGAGGCGCGCAGCACTTTGAAGAAGTTTGGACGGATCGATCATGTGGCGGGCACCGCGCGAGTGCACATAAACCTTCAAGCGAGGATTTTCGCGCACCAGTTCGCCAGTGGCCGCGGCGTGGTCTAGATGAATGTGCGTTAAGAAAATGGCGTGGAGATCGGAAATGGTCAGACCGTGGTGCTCCAGACCTTTGCGGAGATTCGCAACAGTAGAAGCAGGGCCGGGATCAACGAGCGCCGCAGAATTTTCGGAGAGGAGAAGAGCGGAAGCAATGGAGCGGGAATGTCCGGTCCAGCCGAGATCGATGGGAATAGTGGAGAGCATGAAAGAATCGAGTGTAGCGCAAGAGAGAAAAAAGACGAATTAGGAAGAGAAAAGGAGAGCGGGGAGGCAGGCCTGTCCAACGGGCCAGTGGCCCTGAGGAAATACTTGCAGAATGATGAAGTTATGGACTATGCTTTGGGCCACAGCGACTTGTTCTATCCGTCTCGCTCCAAGCGAGTGCTGTCCTCTGCGGAACCGCCCAAGGTTTCAGAACAAGCACAACGCTGCGGGTTGATGTCCTGTGGGCGCCTCAAGCACGGCAGGTGGTCCAGAGGCAGGCAAGTGAACTATACGGGATTCTTTAAGTACGTTTAGGGAGGAAGAGACTATGCGCAAATGGTGTGCGATTGTGGCATTGGGAGCGTTGTTAGCCCTGCCGCTCTGTGCGCAGCAGAAGGACGCGAGCACAGCGAGCAACACGAACGGAACGGAGAGCACGACAACTTCGAATGCGGGGAGTGATTTCAGTATCGCTCCGGCATCGCCCACGTTGTTCGCGATGCCCGCAGCCGCCGCAGCGAATCCGGCGGACATCTATTCCGACTGGGACAACAACCCCTGGAATCGCCATGCTTGGGGCTTGTTGACACCTAAGTACGAAGTCGCCGGGCTGTTTCAGTACATCAATTTCTGTCCGTGCTCGTTCAATAACTTCAATAACTACGGCGCGACCGGGTCGTTCACCTATAACGCCACGAAATGGTTGGGCCTGACTGCGGAAATCGGCGGCTTTTACTTCACGCGGTCGATCTATGCAGCGCCGACGGCAACAGGCGCCTACAATCTGGAATCGGTGTCCGGCAGCCAACAGAGCTACATGTTCGGGCCGCGCATCAATTTCCGGCATTTCGCTCATTTTGTGCCGTTCGGGGAAGTGCTGTTCGGAGCGGCGCGGACAGGCGTGCAGCTGACCGGCAACAACAATTCCCAGTCCTCCTTTGGGCTGTTGGCCGGCGGCGGTCTGGACGCGGTGCTGTTCAAGAACTTCGCCTGGCGGGTGTTCGAAGCGGACTATTACATGACCAATTTCACCGGTCCGCTGCTCAACCCGAACGGGAGGCAAAACAACTTCCGCATCGGCACGGGCGTGGTGCTGCGTTGGGGGTATCCACCGGAACCGCCGAAGCCAATCCATCCGCCGACCGCGTCCTGCTCGGCGAATCCCGCCTCGGTTTATCAGGGCTCGACGGCACCAGTGGCAATCCACGTAGACGCCACGGATGTGGACAAGGTTGGATTGACCTATAGCTATACCGCGACGGGTGGCACTGTGGAAGGCACGGGGCCGGATGCGCGGTTCAACCCCTCCGGGTTGGCGATTGGCACCTACACGGTGAACGTGAAGGTCGACAACGGCCATGGCGGGACGGCAACTTGCGCCGCGGACGTGCAGGTGGCGCAGCGTCCGAACCGGCCGCCAGTGATCTCTTGCGCGCCGGAACGCAACCCGATCATCGCGGGAGAGCGCGTAGCGATCAATTCGACCGCGAGCGATCCCGATGGCGATCCGCTGACCTACAGCTACTCCGCTTCGGGCGGCCAGATCTCCGGCAACGGACCGACAGCGCAGTTTGACTCGACGGGTCTGTCGGCAGGCAGCTACACCATCACTTGTACAGCCGACGACGGTCGTGGCGGACGCACCAGCGCGAACACCACGGTAGACGTACAACAACCGGCTCCGCCGCCGCAAGCCGCGAAGATCGGCGATTGCGGTTACAACAAGGTGGGCGCAGCGCGCTTCGACAATGCTTGCAAGCGCGTAGGTGACGACGTGGCTCTGCGTCTGAAGAACGACCCGAACGCCAAGGTGGTCATCGTTGGTTACGCTGATCCGAAGGAACCGCGGGCTGAGAAGCTTGCGCAACAGCGTGCCGACGGCGCCAAGAAATACCTGGGTGAAAAGGGCATCGACGCTTCGCGCATCTCTACGCGCGTTGGGACGGCGTCCACGGAACGGACTGCGGAGGCACAGAAGGAAAACCGCCGCGTCGAATTCGTGTTCGTACCGGAAGGCGCGACTTACTAAAACCTGATGTCCGTGACGGGTGCGAAGGCACTCGCGACGGGCGTAAAATCCTAAGCACAGGCGGGCTCTCCGAGGAAAGCTTCGGAGGGCCCGTTTGCTTTAGTTGTGT
>DATKPS010000073.1:0-14705 GCA_035524015.1 Candidatus Sulfotelmatobacter sp. | reverse complement strand
GCCTGCGACATGGACAATGACCCCTGACCTGGTGCCTCCGTCCAATTCGCCGTTCTCCTTACCCTACAAGACCGCCCCGCTACTCAACCCAAGCCCAGCGCCGTATTCAGCGCGCTCAGAAGTGCCGTATCGCTGAACGGTTTCAGCAGGACTCCCACGGCTCCTCGTTCCATCGCTCGCCGGCGAACCGTGTCGTCTTTTTGGGCGGTTATGAAGATGATCGGTATGTTCTTGCCGCGAACCTTCAGTTCCTGCTGGAGTTCAAATCCTGTCATACCCGGCATGGCGATGTCCAGCAACAGGCAGTTCGCTTGACCAACGCTGTTCGACACCAGGAACTTTTCTGCGGACGGGAACGCTCGAGCCTCAAATCCGAATTCCCCCAACAAGTCTGGCAGCGACTCGCGGACAGATTCATCATCATCGACAACGGCCACCACTAGCCGGTGAATACCACTCCCTCCGTTCGGCAACTTCATCACACAACAATGCGGTGGAACCGCTACGACGTCAATTACACCTAAGTATTGGCACTGCAAGACCCTGATCACGCCCGCTCTTCACAATGGACATGAAGGGCAATCGAAAAAGCTGGGCGCCATGCTCGACTCCATTTGCCGCCTAGACCGCCGTTATCCGGGCCGTCAATGAACAGATGCTGATCGGCGCCGCCTCCGCGCCTTCCAGCTAGCCGGCAGTTTGCGCTTGGGCGTGGCCGCTCTCGCCTTTGCTGAGTTTTTCGATCATGCGGCTGCGGATTCTTTCGCCGCGAAGGCAGCCTACCGGTTGCATGTCGAGTTTGGAGCGAACGACGGGGATCCAGAAAATGCCGTGATCGAGCATAGTCGCGGCGGCCACCAACAGTGGGTCCTCCAAACTGACATACAGGGGTTTGCCTGTGAGCAGATCCTTCAGTTTGCGGCGGGTTAGGTCGCCGCGTTCTTCCTGCGGCATGGTGGCGATGCGCGCGGTCATATCGTAGAGGTCGTTGCGGTCCAGGGTGCCCCAGAGTCGCTGCTCTTCGTCCAGGATCAAAAGCTCCCCTGTGGGGGTTTCGTCCAAGGCCACCACCGCATCGGCAAAAGTCGTGTCTTTGTTGAGAGATTTGGCGGGAAGAGGATCGAGCAGCGAGCTCAACGTCACATCCGACAGCAGAGACTTGGCTAGAGGCAGACGGCGCCAGAAATCTCCGGAGCGCCGAGTAAGCGTGCGCGATAGCAAGTCGCGCAGCGGCGTGGATGCCCCCGCGATTTGGGCAAAGAGGCCACTGCCAATCTGTGTGAGCCGGACGACAGTACGCGCCCGGATGCTGGTTTCGTGGCGGTGATCGCCGAGCAGGGTAGCCTCGCCGAAAAAATCGCCCTTGCTCAGCACCGCGATAAGCTTCGGTTCCGGATCCGGCGGTCTCACTTGCAGCGCTTCGACTTCCCCTTCATCGATGATGCAAAACGTCCGTGCCAGTTCCCCTTGGCGGTGAATGTAATCCCCGGGAAGAAAGTAGGCGTGGGCTACGTTTAGCGAAGTGTCCGTGTTCAGGAAACTGAGATCGCGAGGGAAGAGCACGTCCCACGTCCAATCGAGCGCGACTTTGCATCTGCGTGACCACGTCGGCAGTTTGAGCAGGTATACGCCCCGCCACATAAACCATGCCGGGAAACCGGAAACTCTCATGCCGAACATTTCGGCCACCGCGGAATAGCCCCCGATAGAACAGAGCTGCCCGAGCATTTTGAAGCGGAACGGTTTGGTGGGCTCGCCGCGCAGAATGCGCACCAGATTGAGCGCAGCTTGCCGCCCTTGCCGTTCGGCGAATTGGCCGGTCGTTGGGGAAGGCTTTTTGTCGAAGTCGTTGATGATCAGCGCACAGTCGCCCAGGGCCCACGCGTTGGTTTGTCCCTCAATGCGCATTTCGGGAGCGGTGCGGATGCGCCCCTTTTCTTTAGGCACATTGAGGTTTCGAACCAGGACAGAGGGCGTGGTCCCTATGGTGCAAACGATGGTGGCTCCCTGGAGTTTGCGGCCATCGTCGAGTTCGACGCCCCCGTGCGTGGCGGCGACGGCACGAGTTTTCAGCAAAATCGTGATGCCGGCCTTTTCCATTTTCTTGCGCGCGAATTCGCGCAGAGCAGGCGCCACTTCCGGCAAGATTTGCTCCTGCGAATGCACCATGGTAACTACAACATCTTCTTTGTGGAAGTTGCGGTAGAACCGGGTGCTGCTGCGAACCAGTTCGTTGAGTTCGCCGGCGACTTCGACCCCACTGAACCCGGCGCCCACAATGATGAAATGGAGAAACGTACACCGGCGCTCGGCATCGTTCGTGGCTTCGGCTTGTTCCATCTGACGGACGACGTGCTGGCGGAGGTCAATGGCGTCACGCATCACCTTGAAGGGGAAAGCGTGTTCCGTCATGCCGGGGATGATGCCCAGGTTGCTGTCCGCGCCACAGGCGATAATCACGTGATCGTACTGCAGGCTTGCCAGCACGCCGTTTCCCTCGTCATATTTAATTTCGGAAGCGGCCAGGTCAATTCTCTGGACCCGCTCGGTGCGGCAACCCACGCCGGGCAGCATTTGCCGGAGCGGAGCTGCCGCGGCGTCGACATTGATGGAGGCTCCCGCGACATCCGCGAGCAGGGGATGAAAGACCATGTGGTTCTCGCGGTTGAACAGCAGAATTTCACACTCAGATGCGCGCAGCTTGCCACGAAGAGTTTTTGCGAATTTTACGGCCGCAAACCCTCCACCGATAATAACCACGCGGATTGGCTTCACTTCTGGACTCCTATCCCTCTCTTCGAAACGCCTGAGCCCGCTGGCGAACTCTCATTGCTTGTGTTCCCCTCTCAAAATCCTTTTGTTGCCCCTACCTGGCTAATCGCTTGCCACGAAGCCATCACACCAGAGGCGCGGACCGCAAGCAATTGGACGATGGTATCGGCCATACTCAAGTAGGACTCGCTGCCACGCGCGACAGTTACACATGACTCGTCTGCTCGCAAACTAGCATTGGTTCCGCAACATGAGCGCCGAGGAGACCATATCCTCACAGATTTCAACGATAGCCTGCGCGTTCGCGGAGCTGTGCTCCTCGACCGCTTGCTGTAATCGCCGCACGGAGTCAGAGCTGATTCGTGCAGGGGCGGCCTCTTTGTGGGCGATCCATGCGGCAGTGTACGTCAGTTCATCGCTATACTCCTTCAGGAAATGGTCCAGCGCCTGATTTTGCTGCTCGGTCAATTCGGACCCGCTCTCTCGTACCTCACGATGGGACAGCAGGCTGAGTTCCAGCAGGTAGATCGAGCGCAACGCTGGCTGAGCCTTCTGAATCCGCTGACACTCGGCCACGTCTCCCTCACGCCGATGCCGAAACTCAATCTCAAACCGCGCGGTATCTGTCTGCGATTCCAGACTCGCGAAGTTGTCGTTGATCTGACTGCGGAGACGGCTGATCTCTGACACGGAAATACCTCTGTCGCCGCCCACCGCGCCAGCTCCGAGCTGCGCCAGCATCTGTACGTTCCGCACCAGCAGCTTCTGCAGCTGCTCCTTATCGCTCTTTGTCCCGAAGCGATCGAAGACAAAGCCCATAGCGAGAATGCCCAGTAACACTCCGATTACCTTGTCGCGCGCGATGGTCAGGTCCGTCTGGATCTGCGAATCCTGCAGGTTGACGAAGTAAAACGACAGCGCAATCTGGACCCCAAAAAAGGAAAGCCGCGGACTCGAGGTCGCGAACCACGCGGCGATCGCGGTCCCTGCCGCAAAGAAAACCGTAAACCCGAAGATGCTGTCGATACCGGGTAGGATCAGAATCTGCGCCGAAATTCCCATAATCAGCCCTCCCACGACAAATCCGGCAAGGCGCAGAAATTGCGCCTGGAACGAAGTGCCAATCGTGGTCAGTGCAGTAACAATGCAAGTAAGCACCGCGGTCGTGCCGATGCCGGGCCAGTCGAGTGCGTTGTACAGCACGTAGCAAATGCTCGCCGCCAGGCATCCGGCAAAGGCGAATCGCTTATATTCCGGGTTCTCGAATGTATCCGGCTGAAACACCGCGCGCCACCAGTTCCGTCCTGGCGCGTCCTGGGAACCTCCCGCGATCTCATCGGCCTGGAAGACTCGGGTCATCAGTGCGACGATTCGTTCCATCTCTTGCAGCATGGGAAAGCTGGAGGACGGCTGCCCCTCAAGCACAGGAGCAGATGCGGAAATAACTCCGGATTCGCGCAGCTCCTTTCGAATTGCTTCCAGCCTCTGAGAAAGTGCGCGCAGGCGCATCGCGGCGGCGTCGCTGGGCTGCGGGTCACTGCGCTCAATATTCGCGGCAAGTCCAATCAGCCGGCCTGCTAGCGAAATCAGCGCGCTTCGCTGTGCCCGGTGGGTCGGGTCCAGACCTTGGCGCTGCAACATCATCCTCAGTCGGCCTGTGCCGATCCTATCGTATTGAACAACTCTCGCGAGGACCGGCTTCGGTAATGCATGGTGCGCGCCAAGGCTTTCCGCCACCTGCTGCACCACCAGCAACAGATTGTCCACGGATGCAATGAGCGGATCGGAGCGATCGAAGATGCGGTACAGCGCTTCGGTTCCCACAGTGACCCCGGCGCCCACGGCGATCACCAAGACAGGCCACAGAGTACCCTCTACTTGCGCTTCGCTCGGTACCGAGCGGTCCCATACTGGCAAGGCGACGCCAATCGGAATGGCGAAAGCCAATGCGGCCGCGTAGTTCCTCGTCGTGCGCATCACGAAAAAGAGCAGAAACAGGCTTCCGATTACCCAAAAGAAATGAGTGATGGGGTACCCGCGGAACAGTATCATCCCCAGCAGGGTGTAAAGGCTAGCGCCCACAAAGGCTACCACAATCATTCGCCCCGCGTGCCACGTGGCGGCGAGATTTTCCCGAGCAAGCAGAATCGCAAAGAGCGCACCCAAGAACGCGTTCGGAATGCGGAACGTTATGACGATGACCATGACCAGCGTCGCCGCAATCGTCATGCGGATCACCGTGTTCACCCGTCCTGGATACGGCGCCACTTCCCAGCGGATGAATTCGCGAAACCAACCCCAAGACGCAGTTCCACGCGCCAACTGGTCGCGGAGCGGGGTGGCTCGGGTCGCCATCTCAGCGCTTCCGCTGGTATCCCCGGATAACTACTACGGCAGATTCCCCCAGACGTATCGCGTCGGAGGGCGGTGACTGAATCCGGATGCGTACGGGGTAGCGGCTGGCCAGGTGTACCCAACTCAGGGTGCGCTGCACGTCGGGCAGGCCGGACGTGATTCGGCCCACGATCGACGGATCGGGTATCACGCCGTAGCCCGTGCTCTCGACCACCCCCGTGAATCGCAGTCCCGCATCAGACATAACGTAGACGTCGGCTGTCATCCCCGGCTGGATATGCTTCAGCTGCGTCTCACGGAAATTCGCAAGTACCCACCAGACGCGCGTGTCGATGAGCGTGAAAATCTCCTGTCCTACGTGAGCATAGGCGCCTTCGGAAATCACCAGGTTGGTTACACGTGCGTCGAATGGCGCGTACACGCGGCACTCGTTGTAGTTGTACTGGGCGTTGCTGATCGCCGCAGCCCGTCCCTGCCGTTGCGCCACGAGGGGATCAAGAGTCAATACGCTGGACTGCGATTGATGCAACTGCGCCGTGCTTTGCTCTGCCGAGGCCTTGGCCTCCGCCAGGGCCGCCCGCATGGAGTTGAGGTGCGCTCGATTGAGAGCCAATTGTGATTCGGCTTCTTGCACCGACTGCGCGCCGGCTTGCTCTGCCGTACGCGCCTGGTCCACCTGGTCCACCGTAACGTACTGTTTGGCGAGCAGCGGCTCCACGCGGTGCAGGTTATTTCCGGCGTAGGTCCACTCAGTTTTGGCCCGGTCCAGCGCAGCCTCAGAGTGCGCCACATCGGCCTCCGCCTCTCGGATCGAGGCCTGCGCCCGGTCCACGTTGGCGCTGGCGCTGCGCGTTGCAGCCCCCGACGCGGTTACCGCGTGCACTTCGGCCCGAATCCGCCGCTCTTCATCCACGATCTGTCCTTCAAGGGCCGCCTGGTCCGACACAGCGTGGTCCAGCGCATACTTATACGGCCGGTCATCAATTTCGAAAAGTAGATCCCCCTGTTTGACGTGCTGATTGTCGACCACATTCAGGTGCAGTATCGGCCCCTCGACAACCGGGGCGATTCCGATGAAGTTGGCAAAGATTTCGGCGTCATCGGTCTGCGGATGCCGCGTTGAGACTTCGTAGACCGCAATCAAACCAATGATCGCCAGCAGCACCATCCCTGCGGTGGACACCTGGCCGTACCAATCAAGTTTCGCGGTCCGCTTGTCCTGCCCTGGTTGCTCAGTGTCTTGATTTGGCATTGCCTTTTCCTAGCTGTAGAAGGCCAGCCACAACATGCTCGCCAAAAAGACCGCCATGCTGAGATAGAAAAGCACCGGTGCAGCCAGGTGGTCCGCAAGAACCGTGCGCGCGATCAGCACGCGTGCAACTGTCGCCAGTACCAGACCGCCCGCCGAGCAGAAGATCCACGCGGGGAAAAAAGACCCGAAAATGCTGTATTCCGGCGCGTGCGAGCAACCAGCCAACACCAGCGGTGCCGCCAGACATACACCACCAAGGAACCAAAATGCGCTCACTTCGCGTCGATCGCGCCCCTTGGATTCGGTATTCATTTCACCACACCTCGCATGCGTCGGATCTTGCTCTTGCTCGTGTTCACCACCTCGCCGATACAGGATTGGGCCACAGAGTTAGCGACCGAATCTATTAGACGAAGGTATTAATCAATACCTTCGTATCCAGCGAGCATATTGGCGCCCGCGCAGTTTGCTCGTTGCCACCGCTGTGGGGGCAATACGTTCGTCTAATAGACCCGCCTCCGCACTTCTGCCTTAATGACTGCCGAGCACGAAACAATCGTTCTCCAGCTCGGTGTACGCGGACAACATGCAGATGGCAAAACGCGATCTAGATGCGGTTGTCAACGCGATAACGAAGCCGTTCGGCCCACAGCCAACCGGCAAACGCATCCGAGAAATTGCAAGAACTGGGCGAGGCACAGGTAATTATTGCGACAGCGCCCCTACGCGAGGAGTGTGCTTGGCGATTGCCGGCGTGTTGCTCGAAATGAACCGGAAGATGCGCCCAACCTGGAACGTTCTGCTTCTCTCGCTTCTTCTCGCCTTCTCCGCCACCCAAGCTCTCGGCCAATGCGCCGGTAAAGTATCTTCCCCCACCGCTGTCTCCGACTGTGCCGCTCGCGAAACGCCTAGTGCGGGAACAGCGACTCTCGATCCAGTTCACCCCTACACCTTGGCCGAGCTCATTGACATTGCCGAAGATCACAATCCCGACACGCGTACCATCTGGGAGCGCGCAAAGCAGAAAGCACGAGAGCTCGGTCTGGCAAAAGCGGCCTATTATCCCGACTTAGACGGTTTAGCGGTTTTCGGCGACCAGCGTTTGGTGGATCCATTCCCGAAACCGCTCGCTCCTCGCGGCTACGTTATGGTCGAGATACCCATCGTCGAACCCGCCGTCACGCTGCAATATCTCATCTTTGACTTTGGCAAACGCGAGGCCCACGTAGACTCCGCGAAAGCCGGGAAGCTCGCTGCGGGTGCGGATTTCATTCAAGTAAATCAAGCGCTCGCATTTCGCGTCGCCACTGCCTATTACCAGCTCATGACTGCACAGGAAAGATTGCAGGCGGCGCAGGATACCTTGCACACTGCACAAACCACCCAGGATGCCGCCGAAAATCGTCTGGACAACGGCCTTGCCACTCTTCCCGATGTTCTCAACGCCCGCGCCGAAACCTCCCAGGCCGTATTTGACGTGGAATCCGCGGATGGCGACGAAAAGGTTGCTCGCGTCACTTTAACCGAAGCGGTTGGCGCTGATCCTTCTCCCAACATAGCCATTGACAGCCAGCGAACTGCGCCGTTGCCCGACAAACTCACCATGTCCATCGAGGCGCTGATCGATCGCGCGATGAAAGACCGCCCCGACCTCATGGCACAAGCTCTGCGCATCCGCTCCGCCGAAGCTGACATTCGTGCCGCCAGGGCCGAGTACAAACCGCAGATCGTTCTCTCCGGTTCGGCTGCGCAGACCTCTGTTTGGCCCACGGCCGATTATGGCGAGCTCGGTCGCGCCAGCGAGCCGACTTGGTCGGTCTCACTCGGTGTCCATTGGCGCATTTTTGACGGGGGTGTGCGCAAAAACGAATTGTTGATCGCCGAATCGAAGCGCCGCGAAGCTCAGGATGAATTTACCGCCAAACATGATCAGACCACCCGCGAGGTCTGGACCGCTTACATTGCCTTCCGCACGGCCTTGCGCAAGGAAGACGCCGCTGTGGCGCTTCTTGAGTCCGCCAACGCCTCTTACTCCGCTTCGCTCGATGCCTACAAATATGGAGTCAAAAATCTCGTCGACGTGGTTACCGCGGAGAAGCAGTTGGCCCAAGCTCGCCTATCCAGCGTCGCCGCTCGATCTGAATTATTCCTGGAAGCCGTCAACCTGGAATTTGCTACCGGAAACCTACTGAGGAATCAACCGCCAGCCACAGCACTTCAAACTCAGGTCGGACATCCATGAGTTCCCCGGGCCCACACTTTCTCGGCGTCGTAACTTCTCAAAGATCAAGAATTACATTTGCCCTTGGCTGCGAGCAGCACACCAGTACATTGCCTTCCGCCGGTCTCTCCAGTGGTTCCGGGTTGTAACTAATCGATCCACCAATCAGACCCGTCATGCACGTGTGGCACACTCCCGTGCGGCAGGACCATCGGACCGGAACGTCGCACGCTTCCGCCAATTCCAGCAGGCTTTGATATTTCGGGTCCCACGTGGCGGTGATCCCGCTGCGCGCAAATGACACCGACGGGCCAGGTCCTGGGGGCCCTTGCGGTACGTACGGGCTGTGACCCACCCGCGCCATACCAGGGGTAATGCCCTCCAACGTACCAAAGATTTCGGTGTGCACGTTTTTGGCGGGCACGCCCCAGTTTCGCAGCCCTTCTCGCATATTCTCTAAGAACGAAGGCGGGCCACACAGATAGAAATCGCTATTAGTTGATACTCCAATCTTCTCGAGCAAGGCGGAGTCGATGTGACCGGAGGCATCAAAGTCCAACCCAAGTTGGTCGCTTGCTCCGGGTCTGCTGTACACCACGTACCTTCGTCCGCGAGAGAGTTGTTGCAGCAGAGAACGGGATTCTCCCGCGAATGGATGATCGACGCTATTCCGCGCTCCATAGATCCACCAAATCTCTCGTTTCGATTTTTCGGCAACGAGCGCGTGCAGCATCGACATCACCGGCGTTGCCCCGACTCCCGCGCTCAGCAAAACCACTGAATTCTCGCCGGGACGTAGCGTAAAGCTTCCGCGCGGTGCGCTCACATCCAATACCGTCCCTTCTCGCACTTGCGTCCTCAGAAACGAACTTCCCACACCTTTCGATTCGCCTTTAACGGAGATCCGAAAATGATCGCTTACCGGCAAATCCGACAACGAATAGCTGCGAAGAATCGCAGGCTGCTCCGCTTGCACCTGTAACCGCAAGACAACAAATTGACCCGCCTGGAAGACCGGGAGAGCCGCCCCATCGACCGGCTCGAGGACCAAGGAAGTCACGCTATCGCTCTCCTTCTGCATCTGCGTGACTCGCATTTGGCGGAAGCCCGGCCATGCTGGCGCTTGCTCCTCATATGCGAGTCCCGCATTCCCCGCCGCGCTTTTGGAACTCGAGTCTTGTTGCAGCATTGCCTGGAACGAACTCTGCCACCCCTTGCTCAGTGCGGGGATCTGCAGCGCGCGCTGCAGCTGTTCGCGGGAATGTCCGGGCAGATACAGTAGGGCATCAATCTCAGCCACGGTGATTCGCTCTGGACCGTCAGCAATTTTTACAATCTCATCGCCCGCAGCAACTTCTCCCTCCTGCAGCACGCGAAAGTAAAATCCCGGCCTTCGATGGGCTACCAGTAGCGCCGCCATACGAGGCTCATTCATGCGCATGCCCACGCGATAGCACGTCACCCGTGGCTGCGTCACCTCGAAAATTCCGTCACCAATGCGATATCGATCTCCGATGCAAACCTCGTCATCCAACAGCCCTTCCACCGTGAAGTTTTCCCCGAACTGCCCAAAAACAAAATCGCTCCGACCCAGAAAGCGCTCCCAGTGATGGTATGAATCCATCTGATACACAAATACGGCGCGGTGCTCCCCTCCGTGACCCGCGAGATCACCTTGCCCATCACCATCGATGTCGAGTTTGCGCACCATGCGCTTCCCTGCAACCGGTGATTTCCATACGGCTGTTCGCACCGTTTTCCCATTCCAGGTCACGTCACGCGGTAGGCCGACATTTACTGAGACCAGGCGAGCCATTTCGCCTAAATACCCCCCTCTTTCCACTGTCCATTCTCTTGGACTCCCTGTTATCGATTCCCCCCACCCGCCTGCTTATTCCACCCGTGAAAAGCCGAGTGGTTCCCCACATTCCATGCCTCGCGGAGGCCCGGTTTGCTCAGATCCCAGTCGGCTCGGATTTCCTTCGTCACTGCGCGCAGGTCGTGCCAAAGATCGACTACCGACGGACGGCCCCAGAACCAGTAGCCGTTGTAGATGCTATACACCACCAGGCCCGGCTTCAGAACCAGCGTGTGCGGAATCATCGGGTTGTGTTCGGGGTCGGTGTACTCCTGGATGTCTAGATCCTTCTGGACGATTCGCCGAGGATCGGAGAGAAATGTCCACTGTGCTCCCACCGATGCTCGAAATTCCTGCAGCGTATGGTGCTCGTCGGTGGCGATCGTCGCGATTTGCGTGTACGCGACCGCGATCTTTGGGTAGAACGCCGCGAGTTCCAGATGCTGTTGGTGTTCCTTTGGGCAGTAGTGCCCGCGCGACAGCGTCAGGATCAGCGGATCGTCCCCCTGCAGTTCGCTGAGCTTGCGCTGTTTCCCGGCGTGATCCGGCAGCTCATAGTCGGGAAAAACTCTTCCGGGCGCAATATCTGAACGCATGCTTGCAATCCTCCGATCTCACCCCTGCTCAGCGTGCCCCTTCTATGTGCATCTTGCCCTCTTTGGCTGCCTCTTCGGGGGTCTTGCCCTCCTCCCGCGCCACAATGTACGCGGCGTACCAGCCCGACCAGTGGTGCTTCGGAGCAGTAGGCTCGTATTCGCCATGATGCTTCTCGGCTTCCAGCAACAGCCCGGTCAGCGTGGCGATATCCGGATTGCCGAGTCCTCGCCCGGGCAGCCGGGTTGTGATCTCCTGAAACAGCCATCCATTGCCGTCGGGGTCACGAAACGTGGCGAACGATCTGTAGCTGGCGTGTTCGGGTGCTGGCCCATTAATGCGACCGCCGCCGTCGATCTGAAATTGCGCCCCTGGCGTTCCCGCGTGGAACACTTCACTCACATCGATACCGCGCGCCACTAGATCCTTCCGTGCTGCCTCCACGTCGGGCACGATCAAGTACAGGCCCTGGGCCGAGCCCGCCGCAGCGGGCGTCATCTTCGTCCCAAACTGAATCGAGCACCCAGAGCCCGGCGGCGTGAACTGCACAATTCGGAAACCGTTCTCGAACGGGAAGTCCGCGTCCAGACGCCAGCCCAGTTTCGTGTAGAACTCCTTCGAGCGGTCCACATCCGCGACCGGAATAACAACCACCTCGAACCTCATATCCACTTTCTCGCCGGTTGTGCCACTCATCGATTCACGGCCCGGAAACGCACCCGCACTTGCCATATCTCCTCCTTATTCTTTACCTAAAATCGCTGCCCACGTCCGTATACGCCGCCTTCCTCGACTAGGCGTTTACGAACTGCTGTCCACCGTCGACGTCGTAGGTTGCGCCCGTAAGCGCAGTATTAATCATGATGTGTACGGCTAGGGCGGCGACATCTGTTGGTTGCACTACTCGCCGGATGGGCAGTTTGGCTCGAAGCTCGCTGCGGCGGTTTTCCAGTTCATCCCCCAACAGGGATGCGGACAACTCCGTGTCAACAAATCCAGCCGCGATCAGGTTCACGCGAATCGGTGCCAGTTCCAGCGCCAGGTTGGCCGTAAGCGCGGGAAGTGCGACCGTCACGGTCGAGGCGATTCCGACTCCAATGCCCGGACGGCGGCCTCCCGTGCCTCCCATAAAGATCAAACTTCCCCCGGCTTTAACCTTATCAACTGCGTTACGCGCGACTCCAATGAAGAGTTGCAGATGCTCGTCCAGCACACCCCGCGCTTGCGCGACATCTAAATCGATGATGCGGCCGTAATGGGGCCGGCCAGCGGTCACCATGATGTGATCGATTGCGCTCGGCAACTCGCGGAAGAACTGATCCAGCAGCGCGGCATCGGTGGCGTCAAAAACGCTTGTGCTCTGCGAATCGACCTCGCTCGCTGCCCGCTGCAGCCGCTCCGCACTGCGACCCGTAAGGATTAGCTTCGCACCCTCGGCACTTGCTCGTCGGGCCGTCTCCAGCCCGATCCCGGCGCTTCCTCCGATTACCACCACGGTTTGCCCTTGGAGTTCCGGTTTCCGCTCGCTGTGCGAAACAGGGATTGCAGCGTTCATAATTGCTCCGATCTTCCGGGCCTTGATTGGGCCAGAATCACGAGGACGAATCTATTAGACGAAGGTATCGATAGCTTGGAGACATTTGCGCGAGCGTAGTGCGTACTTTATTCTTCACGCCCCGTACCAAGGTATCGCCGATACCATCGTCCAATTGATTCGCCGGCGCACCCCGGTTGTAATCGCTCCCATCGCAACCGATTCGCTCGGAACAGCGACACCCCAAAAAACGGGCTTGGCCTCACCGCTCGCCCGTCAGGAGAAAATCATGAGTATTATCGATAAGGCTCTGGCGGCAAACCGCCACTATGCTAAAAATTATGATCCTGCACTCGGAAAGCGCCCCGCCCCCAAAATCGTCGTTGTGACCTGTATGGATCCCCGTCTCTCAGACCTTCCTGGAATCTTGGGTCTGCCGCAAGCCGATATCGACGTGATCCGAACCGGCGGACCCGCGGTAACAGAAGATGTTCTCGGCGAGCTTGTCGTTTCCACCCGTGTCCTAGGGACCACAGAAATACTCCTTCTCAACCACACTGGCTGCGGCTTTACCACATTCACGGATCACGACCTGAATGCCAAGCTGAGCGCTTCCACCGGTGATGCTTCGCCCGCTCCCATGCGCTTCTTCTCCTATAAGGACCCTGAGGAAAATACCCGGGAGCAGATCAAGAAAGTCAGGTCCCATCCCTGGATTGCCAAAGAAATCCCCGTGCGCGGCGTCATTTTCGACGTGGAGACCGGACTCCTTCGGGAAGTGCACCCAACTGCCAAGCACACTACCGCCTGAACGTATCCGCGCGTGCCCCGGCCGCGTTTTGGCTTCCCAGGAGTTCGAGAGTCTGTGTGAGAACTCACGTTTTTCGTCAGGGCACCGCTACACAGCCTGCGGGAAACACGCGCTTTTTAGGAGGTGGGGGCTTCAGCCCCCACGCAACTCTCAGAAAAGGAGGAGGGCTTTAGCCCTAAGAACCTTCGTTCGACCTTTTCCGCAGTTCTCACATTACACTCTCTAGCGGCCAAACGGAGCTGCGATGAGCGGCTCTACATCATCTCGGCGTGGCAGATCGCATCAAGGTATTCCATTGCAGACCGCCTCTCATCTCCCCAAAACAGTCCGGCGGCTATCGCGGGCCAGCTTGCCAACTGATGCGGCTGAGCTGGCCGTTTTTCTCATCGGCAAAACCATTGTGCGCGAGACCGGGCGACACCGCATTAGCGGTCGTATTGTCGAGACCGAGGCTTACCCTCCCGGCGATTCCAGTGGCCATGCTTATCGTGGACGAACGCCCAGCAACCAATCCCTATTTCTGCACCGGGGCTTCGCCTATGTGTACTTCATCTATGGGACCTCGTATATGCTCAACGTGTCCGCTGAAGAACCGGCGGTCGGCGCAGGAGTCCTGTTGCGCGCCATCGAGCCTCTCGAAGGAATCGACCTAATGAAGCGGCTCCGCAAAGCCGACAAACTCACCGATTTGGCAAGAGGACCGGGACGCCTCGCGGCTGCCCTGCAAATCGACCGGCGGTTAGACGGAGTGGACCTGTGTGCCAACGGTCCGCTTTGGCTTGGCACCGCGGTCCGAGCAACTCCCCACATCAGCACAACGGTGCGCATCGGCATCACCCGCGAGGTGCGCCGCCTTCTGCGGTTTTATGAGACCGGCAGCCCGTTCGTTAGTGGCCCCCGCAAAAACATAAGAACTCGTCCGCCTCGCCTCCACTAGCTTCGAAGTTGCAATCCTTCGAGCGCCCGACCTAATCGAACGGCATCATCTCCACGCTTCTCCGCCTGGCGTGGTGCTTTTGGAAAGATCGGCTTCAACGGTGCCCCAAATACGTCACCGCGTCGGAGCCTAAAGCAGTCCCATCGATATTCGACGTGCCCACAAACCGCTTGCTCACCGGCTAGGCAGTCATTTGCCGAAGCGATGTAGTAGAATCATAGCGTCAGCACGGGCGTGTAGCTCAGCTGGGAGAGCACCTGCTTTGCAAGCCGCCGAGACACTTCCAAGCCTTCTATTTCTTCCTTCCACTTTTCTTTATTTACAATAACTTGGGGCATCTGCTTTTCGCTCGAAAGCTAACCCCAACAACC
>DATKPS010000072.1:0-3510 GCA_035524015.1 Candidatus Sulfotelmatobacter sp. | reverse complement strand
CTGAAAAAGTCGGAGATACACGGCAGAGCACGGCACTTCGCAAAACTCACGCAGTTCAAACTGTAGGTTCGCTAAAATCGGCACAGGGCGATAAGGGGTCGCGCAGTCAAAGGCAATTCCTCAGGGGCTAAAGCCCATTGAGAGGACGGCGTTTATGTCGGAGCTAAAGAGTTTGTGTGAGAACTCGTAAACAGGCCCTCAGCGGCTGAAGCCGCAATGATTCTGCGCTGGTTACGGCACGACCCTTCGATTCCTCAGGGTGAACTGAAGTCGTGCCCTGACGAAAAACAGGAGTTGTCACATAGACTCTAAAGCTCCGAGCCCTGGTGCCTGACTCATCATGCCTGTTCCTGCAGCTGCGCCGCGCAAACCTAAAGCCCTTCGCAAGGGCTCGAAGGTTGCTGTGTTTGCTCCCGCGTCACCGGCGGAGCAGATCGAAGTGACCGCGGGGCTGGCGGAGTTGCGCCGGCTGGGATACGAATTTACGCCGGTGCAATTTCCGAGTTCGGAAGGGTACTTCGCGGGATCGACCGCATTTCGGCTGGACGCGTTTGTGAAAGCCGCGCGGCACGCGGAAATCGCGGGGCTGTTTGCGCTGCGCGGAGGCTACGGGGCCACGTATCTGCTGGACCACAATCTTGCGGCGCAATTGCTGGAGCCAAAATGCGTGATCGGCTTCAGCGACCTGACATCGCTGCAAATTTATCTGTGGCAGATGGCGGGCTGGGTGACCTTCCACGGACCCATGGTGACCTCCGGCCTGAACCGGGGCGCGGATGATTCGCACGGATACGACGAGCATTCGTTTCTGCAGGCAGTAGGGAACTGCGAGTCGGGGTGGGAGATTCCACTGTTCGGCAAGACGCTGGCGCGGGGAGTGGCGGAAGGCCGGTTGCTGGGCGGCTGCCTGTCTCTGGTGGAAACTACGCTCGGGACGCCGTGGGAACTCGACAGCACGGGGGCCATTCTGGTTCTGGAGGACCGTGGCATGCGTCCGTATCAGGTGGATCGCGCGCTGATGCACCTGAAGCAAGCGGGAAAATTGAAAGGCGTCCAAGGGGTGGTGCTTGGAGAGTTTCCGGATTCCGAAGCGGCAGCCAAGGGGAGCCCGTCGGTTTTTCAGGTTTGCGAACGGATCCTGAGCCCGCTGAATGTTCCGATTGTTTTTGGGGCGGCCATCGGGCACACGCGGCGGGCGATGGTGACGCTGCCGCTGGGAGTGCGGACGCGGCTGATTGCTTCTGGCGAAGGCCGGTTGGAAATACTAGAACCGGCTGTGATGCAATAAAATGAGGGACCCACACAGGATATGAAACACATTCACATGATAGGCATCGGGGGGTCGGCGATGGCGCCGTTGGCGGGCATGCTGCGGGAACGGGGCTACCAGGTGACGGGATCGGACGCCGGGGTGTATCCGCCCGCGTCGACGCTGCTGGCTTCGTTGGGAATCAGCTACGCCACGGCGTTCGATCCGAAGAATCTGACGCCCGCGCCCGATCTGATAGTGGTGGGCAACGCGATTTCGCGGGGCAACGTGGAAGTCGAAGAGATGCTCGATCGCAAGCTGGCGCACCGTTCGCTTCCGGAAATTCTGGAAGAAGAATTTCTGCCGGGGAAGCACTCCATCGTGGTCAGCGGCACACACGGCAAGACCACCACCACGGCGATGCTGGCGTGGATTTTTCAGGTGGCGGGGAAGCGGCCGAATTTTCTGGTGGGTGGCGTGGCCGAAAACTTTGGCAAGAGCTACGGATTGGGGGGCGGGCCGGAATTTATCCTGGAAGGCGATGAATACGATTCGGCGTACTGGGACAAAGCCGCGAAATTCCTGCACTATCAGCCGGACGACCTGATCATCACCTCGGTGGAATTCGACCATGCGGATATCTATAGCGATTTCGAGGCGTATCAGCTGGCGTTCAAACGCTTAGTCAATCTGGTGCCGCGCCGGGGGCGAGTGGTGGTGTGGGGCGACTCCGACGGTGGCGAAGCGTTGGGCAAGGTCAGCGAAAAGGCCTTTTGTCCGGTGATCCGTTATGGGTTCGAGCCGCAAAACGATTGGGTTGCCAGCGACGTTGCCATTGTCGACCAGCAGATGCATTTCCGAGTGCACTATAAAGGGGAACTGTTCGGGGAATTCTCGCTGGCGGCGTCGGGGCGGCACAATGTGCTGAACGCACTGGCGGCCATGGTGGTGGCGCAGGGCCGAGGGATCAACGCGGAATCGCTGCGGTCGTCGCTGGCTACGTTCCAAAGCGTGAAACGGCGCATGGATGTGAAAGGGGAGATCGACCGGATCCTGGTGATAGACGATTTCGCACACCATCCCACGGCCATACGCGCGACCATCGAAGCGGCGCGTTTGCGATGGCCCGGGCGGCGGGTGTGGGCGATTCTGGAACCGCGGTCAAATTCCATGCGACGGCGTGTGTTCCAGGAAGCGCTGCCGAAATCGCTGGCGTTGGGCGATCGCGTGATTCTGGGGGGCGTGCATCGCGCGGGTTTGCTGAGCGACGAGCAGCGGCTGGATCCCGAATCGATTGTTGCAGCGGTGCGGGAGCTGGGCAAAGACGCGCGAGTTTTGCCGGGCGCGGATGCGATTAGCGATTTTCTGGCAGCGGAGGCGCGACCCAACGATTTGCTCTTGATCATGTCCAATGGTAATTTCGATGGATTGTGCGAGAAATTATTGAAGCGTTTGGAATCGCGGGCAGCCGCGTCTGAGGTTCCCATCCGGTGATGCCAACATTTCGATGCCGCCCGAGCGTTTGGACTGGCCGCTGTTTACGACGGTTGACTCTTCCGGTGCTGGCTGCATGCCTGGCTTTCTGTGTGCTGGGCGCTCCGGGCAGCGCGACGATTCGGTACACGGTGTCTCTGGCGCAACCCGACCAGCATCTGTTCCACATTGCGATGGAAGTTCCGGATGTGCAGGGCGAGGTGAAGCTGCAAATGGCGGCGTGGAACGCGCTGTACGAGATTCGCGACTTCAGCAGCCACGTGCAGCAGGTGGAAGCGTATGCGAACGGCCAGCGCGTGGATATCGTGAAAGTGGACAAGCTGACTTGGGAAGTGAAGGGCAGCGGCACGATCACCGTGAAGTACGCCACGTTCTGGGACGACGTGGGCCCGTTTAATTCGCAACTGAACACGGATCATGCGTTCATCAATCCGGCCATGATTCTGCTGTATGTTCCGGAGCGGCGGTCCGAAGATTGTGAACTAGACCTGAGCAACGTGCCGCAAGGATGGAAAGTGGAATCGGCGACCCATCACAGCAGTTGGCAAGCGTCGAGAGCGGCGGGCTTTCAGTTCAACGCGTCGAGTTTCGATGTTCTGGCGGACGGTCCTATCGAGGCGTCTAATTTCGAAGAGTTCACCATTCACGACCTGACGCCTCCGGTGCATGTGGTGATTCACGGGGACAACTACAAGCGGCGCGACGTGGAAAATGCGCTGCGCAAAATCTGCGCTTACGAGCTCAAGCTGATGGATGGGGCGCCCTAC
>DATKPS010000071.1:0-24543 GCA_035524015.1 Candidatus Sulfotelmatobacter sp. | reverse complement strand
GAAGCCGGGGTCGTATTTGCGGTACAGCGGGGCACTCTTGGTCTGGTCGAAGAAGTTGCGCGCATTGAAATGCTCGTTGCGCAAAAAGAAGTAGGCGTCGCCATGAAAACCGCTTGAGCCGGATTTGAGGGTGGCGACGGTGGTGCCAGAGGCGGTGCGACCGTATTGTGCTCCGTAGTTGGAAGTGAGCACCTGCAAGCTGCCAATGGCGTCCAGGCTCGGATACACCAGCAGGGTAGTGGTGCTGCCGTTGATGCTGGTATTGAGGATGTCCGCGCCATCGACCTCGAAAGAGTTGTACTCCACGCGGCCGCCATTGATGCTGTACTTTACGCTGCCCTTGGGGCCGACCAAGGCCTCGTCTTGGCCGGTCTGATTGCTGACGCCCGGCGTTAGAGCAATGAGCTGCGAGAAATTGCGGCCATTGAGCATCAATTCGGTGAGCTCTTTGCTGGTAATGGTGCCGGAAATCTCCGCGGACTGCTGTTCGATTTGGGTTACGGAATTACCTGCGACGTTTACTTGCTCGGCAACCGTAGACGGTACCAGGGCAATGTCCACCTTCGAACTTTGTCCTGCCACGACCGCGACATCCTTGACGACGAAATCTTTGAATCCCGTCAACTTTACGGAGAGGGTAAAGGTTCCCGGCGTTAAACCCGGAGTAGTGAACTCGCCTTTTTCATCGCTGGTGTACGTCGTGGGGGTACCTTTGGAATCGGTGACGGTGATAGTCACGCCGGGGACGACGGCACCGGTCTGGTCGTGCACTGTTCCGGTGATAGTCCCGGTATCGGCGTTTTGTGCGAAAGTGCTATCGACCGTGAACCCCAGGAAAAAACACAACAACGCGGCAAAGAAAAGTCGCACTGGTACACACCCCCTCAGGGAAGAATGTCCGTATGCTGGCAGTGAGACTGTTACTGCCGAATGACTCGGTCATGTAAATCGAAAAAATACGGGCGGTTTTTCACAGACGCGAAGAAGAAAACACAACTTAATCTGTTTTCCTGGTGAATCGAGTGGAGGAATCCGCGGCAGAGCTGCAGAGAACGCAGAAGTTCGCAGGAGAAACAGGCATGCCTAGCGAGTCCGTCTGAACGTGGCGCACACCAGAGCAGGGCAGATTCTGCGCAACGGCTGCCGCTGGCCTTCGCAAACTCCAAAGAAAAAAGAAAATTTCCCAACCGAAAACGCCTCTATTCGCGGAAACTGTGAAGCCCTTGACCGATGTGCGACGGGATACGAGGAATTTTGCGTGCGCGCTCAATTTTCTCGACAGATTCACTTCCGGTTGTCGAATGTTTCATTCCCGCTTAACAATCACGGACCACAATCGCCGCGATTCTGAGGCTTCCTTCCGCGAAGCGTAGCCCAGTGGCTCCGTGTGGAGGCTTTCCTCAGTTACACGACCAAGTCTCCGTCTGCAAAGTTACCCGGTCTCACTTCCGCTACGCGTTTGGTGTGAGATGCGGGGAACGGCAGACCCTACGAAGTGCAACCTGAGGATCTCCCTCACCTGTGCCGGGCGACTGAGGGCAGGAGTTTACCCGCAGAGCCACGCCCTAGCGCAGCAACTCCATGGTGCGACGGAAAATTCTTTCGAGTTGAGGAGAAAACAAGATGAATCGATGGAAGCTATGTAGTGGGCTATTGGCGCTTGTGGCGGTCCTGCTGTTCGCGTCCGCTGCCAACGCGCAGAACTTTCCACTAATCGCGGTCGGGTCTTCGGGGATTTTCCCGAGCACGGCGATTGCGGCAGTGAGCGGCGACTCGATCCGCGGTGTCACCACTCCGCTGTGCGGAAGCAATCTGTGGACCGGTTCGGCCAGCGCCAACGACGCCCGGTCGGCCCTGACCTCCCCGAACATCCCGTCGGAAAGTGGAACGGTGTGGATCGCCTGGGACAACAGCACCGCCCCAACGGTTATCTGCGCGATGCTTTCCGTGGACAGCATCGTCGGTCAGCGCCTGTTCTTCGGCGTTGCCGGCAGCCCGGCAGTCAACGGCACTTTGGTGATTCCGACTACGGCTTGCAGCACGGCTGGGGGGAATAAGGTGTCGTTCGTGTGGGATACCGCGACCACCGGCCTTCCTGTTGCGGTGTGGAATGCGTTGATGGGCGGCAATGCCACTAACGCGAGCTGCAGCAACAACACCAACACGCTGGCGGGCCAACACTTCAACGCCGCCTTCACGGACATTCGCCCGGAAGACGCTGAATTCGTAGGCGCCAGCCGCGTGCTTTGCACCGACTCCAATAGCACCGCGGCCTATCCGCCGGACGACAAGTCCTGCATGGGCTTCGGCCAAGGCGTCCTTTCACCGGCCGTTGCCGCCACCAGCAGCTTCAGCACTGCCAGCGCGCAGCTGTCCTACTACAACATTAGCGGCACCGACCCGATCAGCGGCGCCACTGTCCCCGCCTATACGACATTCGCCGTCGGCGCCGAGCCGGTGATTGTTTTCGTGAACACCATCGACACCAGCTCTGCGGGTTTTGGCACCCTGACCGGTAGCAGCCACACGCTCACCAGTGTGGGCTCTCACGAATTGAGCGCCCTTTACTCCGGCAGCGCCATTTTGACCCGCGACCTCGTCAGCGGTCTAACCCCCGGCACGCTGACCACCAACGCGATTCACGCTCTCCAGCGCGAACCCATGTCCGGCACCTACACCACCTTCGAATGGCAAGTGATCCGTCAGCGCGACGGGCTGAACGCCAACTCGCAAGAGACGGGCATTGCCGGTCCTTCGCAGACCTCTATCTACAGCTCCGCTTGCTTTACCGCGAGCGCGACCGCCTTCCCGACGGTGGCCTGCTCCAATCCGGTCAGCACCTGCTATGGCGCGACTTGCGGTCTGCGCACGCGGGTGATTGGCACGGGGCAAATGGTGAGCGTCGGCAACACCGCATCTTGGACCGCCAACGCCTCCAGCTCCGCGACTCCCAGCATTCTGGGCTACGCCTTCTGGAGCTTGGGCTCTTTCGGCGGCAAAGCCAACATCAAGTACCTGGCGCTGCACGGTTCGGATGCTCTCTATCCGAGCTACGCGACGGGCGGCGGCAACGGCGGTTACGGTGCATTCCCCGGCGTTCCGACTGGCCAGGGTACCTCGGCAACCGTCAGCGTTGGTTCCGGTCAGTGCGGCGGATATTTCAACGGCAATTCCACGACTGGGGCGACGCCCTTCAGCTGCAACGGGTATAACCTGCCCACGTTTGATGGCGTGACCAGCGGCCAATATCGCGCGTGGAGCGTGCTCCGCGGCGTGTACTTTGGCGCGAAGCAGACGCCCAGCTTCAGCCCCCTGAACGTCGCCGGCTTCATCGCCAGCGCACAGGATCAGGCGTCTCCGAGCTTGAACCCGCGCATCACCGACTTTTATCCGGTGGCGGTTTGCGCCAACTCCTCCTGCTCCAGCCAGACACAGCTGCTGAACGTGTTCCGTTCTCACTATGCCCTGCCCAGCTGGGGCGTGGGCAGCCCGAATAACGGCGTGGTTGCGGCCGGCGGCGCGGAAGTCGGCGGCGACGTAGCCGGAGCCATCTTCAACAGCCAGATCGAAGCTGATTTCTATCAGCTCTTTTCCGGCAACTCCTTCCTCTCTTGGATTCAGTAAGACGGAGAGAGCCAAAATCGAAGAAGGGGGCGGCAGGCAATCCTGTCGCCCCGTCTTTTTGTAAGAAGTCGCGTGGCACAGCCTGCGAGCGGTGCGGCGCGAGATGTGTTAATCCATTCCGAGAGGCTTCATGAAAATTCGAATTTCTTGGCGGTGTAGTTTTTTATTGTTTTGTGCGGTCGTCGTGAATTCCATGTGCGTTGCCCAGAACGCCCCAAAACCCTCGCAGCCCAGCACACCACAGCCTGCCCAAACTGAGCCGGCAGTTCCCGCGCAAAAGGCTCCTTACGGCGAGGATTGGACGGACTTGAACGTCTACGACAGTTCACTGCGCTTGAAGCGGCCCCTTTTGGCGGAGACCGACGATGATCCTCATACCAGCTTTATTCGCGAGCGCTATCAAGTGGAGTGGCGTCCTGGTGAACCGTTTGATTTATATGTGATCCGGCCGCGAGGCGTGGCCAAGCCGCCGGTGATTCTGTACCTTTACTCGTTCCCGGAAGATACCGAACAGTTCAAGAACAACGTGTGGTGCGATACTGCCGTCAACGGTGGGTATGCGGCTGTGGGTTTCGTGGGTGCGGTGACTGGGCACCGCATGCGCTATCACCTCATGAAAGATTGGTTCGTGTCGAACATGCCGGAGGCGCTGGGAGCCACGGTGCACGACGTGCAACTTATTCTGGATTATCTGTCGACGCGAAACGATATGGACTCCAGCCGGGTCGGGATGTTCGCTTCGGGTTCGGGCGGATCCATCGCCATTATGGCCTCGGCGGTTGATGCACGTCTCCAAGTGATCGACCTGTTGGCTCCGTGGGGAGACTGGCCAACATGGCTTGCGGAAACCAAAGTGATTTCTCCCGCAGAGCGGCCCGAATTCACCACTTCGGCGTTTGCAGCTGCGGTAGCTCCTTTGGAACCCATCACTTGGCTACCCAAGATGAAAGCTAAGGTGGTTCGAATGCAAAACGTCCGAGGCAATAAGGCCATGCCGGACTCCGCTCAGGAAAAGATGGAAGCTGCTGCGCCGGACTTCGTGACCATCAACCAATTTGGAAATGGACAGGCCCTGCTCAGCTCGCAGCGCGCCGACGAGTTCTTCCAATGGATCAAGGATGAAATGAAGGCTAATCCCCAAACGCAGGTGGCGTTCCAGAAAGATGCTCACCTGCACGTGTATCCGGCGATTCAGGTGCCCGTGCCGAATTGGCCGAACGTGGGAACTCTCGACACTCACAAGCCGCAAGAGGACGCGCAGGCGAAACAAGCTTCGGAGAAGGATTCGGCGAAGCCGGCGAGCAACCCGAAGTAGCTGTGTGTGTGGGTGCTCTGTGGATAACTTTCAGCCGCAGGGCGCCTATGCCTGTCGCGAGTGAGAAAGTCTCGAAACATTCGCGCTGCTGTATCCGACTATTTACATACGTCTCCTATTTTCGGACAAAGCAAACGCATGCTCTCTCGGGGAGATCGCACAAACGTGATGAAACGTTCTTTGGGTGTGTTGGTGGTTCTGATGGCGGTGCTGTGGAATGTGGGCTGCAGCTCGTCCGCTAAAACGGAAGCGGTAGCGGTTACGGTAAGCGGCAGTTTCACAACCGTCGAGGTGGGCAGTCCCGCGGTGACGCTGACCGCTAAGGTGGTGGGAGATCCTAAAAACTCAGGTGTGAAGTGGCAGCTTACAGCCGCGAATACTTCGTGTTCGCCCGCTTGTGGGAAGCTGAGTGTCTCCGCGGGTTCTGGCTCCACCGCGGTGTACACCCCTCCTACCGCCATTCCGCTGAATCAGACCGCGACGATCACCGCCCTGGCCATGAGTGATACCAGCCAAATCTACGCTTTCAATTTCGTGATTACGCCGCCGATCAGCGTGAGCATCACGGGCAAGTTCACCTCGCAAGTGGCTACCGGTCCGGCGGTCGCGCTCACCGCGACAGTGACCAACGATGTGACCAATGCAGGGGTGAACTGGACGCTGATGGCGGGAGGCAGCGCCTGTTCCCCCGCGTGCGGCACACTGGTTCCGAGCGCGGCGCCGAGTCTTGCCGCCAGCTACACTCCTCCGTCAACGCCGCCGACCGGCGCGAATGCGAATCCAACGATTCAGGCTGCGTCGGTGGCTGACCCGAGCAAGACCGATAGCTTCAGTTTCACCATCGGCGCTCCGCCGATATCCGTGACGATCAACAACAAGTTCTCGACCCAAGTGATTGGCAGTCCCGGGGTGACGGTTACGGCGGTAATCACCAATGATTTCACCAACGCCGGTCTGACTTGGACGTTGACGGCTGGAGGCAGTGCCTGTTCTCCCACTTGCGGCACACTCGCACCGGCGGCAGCGCCCGCGCTTACCGCGACGTATACGCCGCCGACGTCGTTGCCCACAGGCGCAAATGTGAACCCATCGATCACCACGACTTCTGTCGCCGATACCACCAAGAGCGACAGCTTCTCGTTCAATATCGTGACTGCCGGCAATTTATTTTCGGGCAGTTATGCATTCCAGCTACGCGGCTACGACAGTGCAAGTGCCACCGTGCCGCTGGCGCCGATGGCCATGGCCGGTAGCATGCTGAGCGACGGGCAAGGGAATATCACCGGCGGGGAACTGGACCTGAACGATAATGGGACAGCAACGCAGGTAACCGGACTTTCCGGTACTTATACGATTGATACGTCGTTCAACGGCATTCCACGCATCACCGCGAACATCACCGCGGGGAGCAATACCCTCGTTCTGAAGTGCGTGTTGTCCGGCGACGGTACTCGTGGAAAAGTTATCGAACTCGACGCCAGCCAGCGACTCAACGCCGGCACGATCTTGCGGCAGGACCCGACCGCGCTTTCCGCCGCCAATCCCGCGGGCAGCTACGCTTTCCTGCTGGATTCGGATCTGGCCAATTACAACGGCAACACGAGGCGCATCGTCGAAGCGGGCCAGTTGGTCATTGGATCTGGAGGCACGAGCGTCACCGGAGGGGTCGCGGATGCTGGGCAAGCTGGGCAAACCGGATTTCTCTTGGGTGGCCTTACCCCCGCTACTATTTCTGCGGGGGCGGCTACTGCGCCAGATAGCTCGGGGCGAGGCACGCTCACGGTGACCATCAACGGGAATTCGAACACTTACGCGTATTACATAGTCGACGCGCAGCAGCTCAATCTGCTGGAGACCGACACCGGCGGCGTCTGGGGCACACTGCAATCGGGGCAGGCTCAGTTGCAGAACACGTTGACGGCCAGCAGTATCAACACCACCTCGGTCGTTGCGTTAACTGGCGCGGTACTGAAGAGCGGGTCGCCTTCTCCGGCAGTGGAAATCGGCCTGCTCACAATCACCGGCGGCACCACGGCCGCGGTAAATTTCGAATCCAATACCGGCGGGAACGCCAACGTGCAACAGGTTCCTCAAACGGCCACAGGGTCGGTCTATAAAGGTATGTTTGATCCCACTACCGGCCGGGCGTTGCTCCTGAGCACGTTTTTCACGAGCGGCGCCGTGTATCTCTATGACACCGGCAAGGGTTTTCTGATCGACATCAGCAGTTCGGGTTGCCTCGGCTACTCTGGAGAGATCATCCCGCAAGCCGCCGGCCCGTTCTCAAACGCCGATTTAACGGGAAACTCCATCGGTGTTGCGGGTGGAAGTTCCAGCCCGTCCATCCCCAACCTGGATTTTGCGATCAATTTCGCTCCCTCGACCAACTCTTCCAACCTTAACTATTCCACGCTCGTGGATTACACCGACGAGACCGGAAGACAGGTGCCAAGCTACTCGCTCACCGGTACCGGACAGGTCCAGGAGCAAACTCTCGGATGGGGTCGCATTAGTTTCACCCCTGGTGTGTTCGGCGATTTCAGCGGCACAAGTTCCACAGTTCTTGCCAGCTTCTATCTCATCGGCCCGAACCAATTCGTGGCCATCGGCCAAGGTGAGAACGGGGGCGCAGGGGTTCAGCCTTCGGGCGTAATGTACTTCGATCCGTATTAGCAAAGCGCGATGGCATTCGCTTGAGGCGCGACACTGTGAGACGGCGTGAATATTTCGAGCGACAGTCCTAGATCGTGACAGACCGAGCAACTTTAATCAGAAATTGAAACGTAGTTGCGCATCGCGTAATCGACACGCAACGTTGCGCGCTCAAGCTGTGCGGCGGACCATGCACGCCCGTAGGTTGCCATTGGGTTATACGGGCGTAAAAATCTCAAGTCCCCGAGGCGCAAATGACCAGCTCAAATCGGTGCAGCGTGCTTTTGGTGTGTTGTTTGGTGTTGTGCAGTTTGCCCGCGATCGCGACAGCAGCAAGCAATCCCGTACCGTACTTGAATCCCGTGGTTCCTTCTGCCGTCGCTCCTGCTGGCAGTGCTTTTTCGTTGACAGTAACGGGGACCGGGTTCGTTTCCGGTTCCACGGTGAATTGGAACGGCAGTGCTCGCGTAACCACGTTCGTTTCCAGTTCGAAATTGACCGCCGCTATTTTGGCATCCGATATCGCCGCCAACGATACCGCGACCATCACGGTCGTGAGTCCCGGTCCAGGTGGTGGAGCATCAAACCCTCAACTCTTTCAAGTGGAAAACGCCGTTTCCGAGTTGTTCTGGACGGTGCGTGACGTAACCGGTGGAGTTGCCATCACCTCTGCGCTGTCTGCGGGCGATTTCAATGGGGATGGAAACCTCGATATCGTCGGAGCCGTGGGGGGAACGGTATACGTAGTGCCGGGAAATGGCGACGGCACTTTCGGGACACCGAAAGGCACGTATGGTCCAATCGGTTCGACGATTACCAGCGTCAACGTGGTACCGGACAGCAACGGAAAATTGGACGTGATCGTCGCTGGATCGAAGACCAGCGGCTCTTCCACAATTCCTTTTGTGGCCACGATGTATGGCAACGGCGATGGCACCTTCCAGGCACCGATAGAGTCAGATTTCACCGGCTTTCATTTTCCCTCGCGCCCAATCGTGGCGGATTTTAACGGGGACGGTGCGCTGGATTTTGCGTTTACGACCGCGGTCAGTGTGCAAACGCTGCTGGGCAACGGCAATGGAACGTTCAGCCTGGGTCCTTCCACGCCATTGGCGCAAATCGGCCTCAGCGCAGTCGCGACTGGCGATTTTAACAACGACGGGAAGCTGGATTTGGTAGCGACGGTGTACGACCCGTTTACCACTGGACTTGAATATGTCGGCGTATTGCTGGGCAACGGCGACGGAAGCTTCCAAACCTTGTCGCCGGTTTCCGGTACGGCAACGGCGTTCTCCAGCGGCATCACTGCTGTTGTTGGGGACTTCAACAATGATGGCCTGCTTGACATCGCCACGGGAATTCAGACTGCGGGTTCAAGCATTCAAGGATATCTCTACATTACTCTCGGCAATGGGAACGGAACCTTCCAATCGGCGTACTCGGTGCCTAACGTCTCGGCCGTTACAACTCCCCTGCTGGTTGGTGACTTCAACGGCGACGGGAATTTGGACCTGATGACCGGTGGTTTTGCCTACTTTGGTGAAGGCAACGGAACCTTCCCGACGTTTCAAGGATCCAGCGGCCTTCCTACGCTGATCGTGGCTGGCGACTTTAATAATGATGGCCAGCTGGATGTGCTGAACGCCTCCACCTCAACCAGCAATGGTACAACGCTAACGACGGTCGGGTTGTTCCTGCAGACGCCACCGCAACCTGACTTCTCGGGCATTGTCGGCCCGTTCGCGCAGACGCTCGTTCCCGGCAGCACTTCGTCCCTGGTGGTGACGGTCAAGCCGCTGAACGGGTTTACGGGGAACGTGGTGGTTTCTGCGTCCAATTTGCCTCCGGGGGTGACGGTCAGCTATAACCCGGCCACCGTTGTTGGCGGCTCGGGGTCTTCGACGATAACCTTCAGTGCCGCGTCGAGCTTGGCGCTGGGAACTTACACGGTAACGCTCACGGGCAACAGCGGTACGTTGTCGCATTCCACAAGCGTGCCTCTTGTTGTGAATGACTCGGTGGGCGATTGGACGGGATATCTCAACAATGCAGCGCTGAACGGCCCCCCGGGATCGAGCCCATCGTACACCATCGTGGCGCAGCCCATCGGCGGCTTCAATGGCACCATCGCGCTGAGCGTGGCGGGTTTGCCTCCGGGAGCTACGTCGAGTTTCAGCCCCGCATCCATCGTCGGTGGCTCTGGCAGTTCCATCTTGACGGTAAAGACCGCGACGACAACGCCGCAGCCTTCCGTGTACACCTTGACCATCACCGGCACCAACGGGATTTTGGTGCACAACACCACCGCTTATCTCGGTGTCACTACCAGCCAAGGTGACTTCACCGGATCGGCGTCACCTTCCTCTGTTTCCGTGCCGTCGGCTGGGGGCGTTGCCAACTATGCAGTGACACTATCGCCAATCCAAGGCGGAGCGGGCGACGTATCCCTGAGTGTCGGCGGACTGCCGCCTGGGGCGACCGCTTCGTTTACCCCCAGCACGGTTTCCGGCGGGTCGGGAACGTCCAACCTGCAGATCACCGTCGCCAGCGGAACCCCAGCTGGCACGTACTCGATTGCGATAACTTCGACCGGAAGCGGCGTGGTGCATCAGACCGGCGTGTCTTTGGTTGTCACGCCGTAAGCAAACGAAACTGGGTTAGCACCGACACGGGCAGAGTCGCTTTGCGGCTCTGCCCTCTTCTTTGCACAGGAACATCAGCGCAATCTGCCTGTAACATCCGGTGGCTATACTGAATTCATCACCTTAGAGCTTTATCCCATATTCGCCTGCGGGGGTAACGCGTAGACGTGTCGGCAACTGCTAATTCTTTGAACGGGGATCTGCCTATTCCGGCAATCTCCGCTAGCCAGTCTGCTGGTTCGATGAGCCTTCGGATTGTCCGTGGCCCTTTGGAACCGGTGCAGTGCGAGGCGATCCTAAGCCAATATAATCAATTGACGTCTTCGCAGATTCCTCTCAGTGAGTTCCGGCATTGGGTAGAGGGGACGCCCGACGGCCCGGCCTGGCATGCGCTACTCGAAAATTCTGATTCGCAGATTGTGGGTCACTCCGCAGTAATCCCCCTCGGCGGGCATTTTGGCGCAGGGCGCCTGGTTGCCGGGAAAGTGGAATATGCGTTCATTAAAGAGGACTACAAAACGGCGGTGATCCGCGGCTTTGAAGATTCCGGACGGCTGCGCAACGCCATCATGATTCATCAGTTGTTGTTACGCTGCGGCGCGGAAGGGCTTGGCCCGTTCTTTATTTCCACGAGCGCGCCCCGTCAGCGCATGCTGCCGGCGGTGGGATGCACCAACGTCAAATTCCCGTTAACCGAGTGTTTGCTGGTATTGCAACCGCTGCAGGCAGCGCGAGCTACGCCGAACGTGAAAAACTGGCAGCGCGCCATGTTGGCAGGCAGCGGCTTTTTTCAGGCGTCCCTGTGGTCCGCCGCGCGATTTTTGGTTCCGGGGCAGAAGAAGATTTTACGTCGTCCTATCTCCAGGGTGTCGCTTGCCGCGAAGAAGGACAGGCTCTCCTTTTTTAACGACCCGCGGTCTTTCGAATGGCGATATCTGGACGGTCAATATGCCTGTTTGGAGCTTGGCGAGAATTCCGAGCAATACGTCGTGGTGAAAAATGGCGGCGAGGACCGCTACGCACGGGTGTGCCAGTGGAGGCTGAGTGGTGGCCAGCCGGATCTGGCGCTGCTGGGAAGGCTTGTTTCGTTGGCCAAGCAGCAACAGGCTTTGGGAGTACGATGGGCCGTCTATGGTGGCGACAGGAAGGCGCAGGAAATGGTCTCGCGGCTACGAAAGGCGGGATTTGTGTGTGCCGCACGAACCCGGGCCCTCCTGATTCACACAACCGACCAGCGGTTTCATGCGCCTGAATCGTGGGATTTGACCGATGCGTTGTTCAGCTTCGATCCATAATTAAGCCCCGAATGAGAGAGATAGCATGAAGCAACCAGATACGGCGGATACAAACGTGCGCGATACGGCTTTCTTGGGTTCTGCCGGGCGTTCCCGGCCGCTCGCGTTTTCCTCGTCGCCGGAAGCGCATTACGACCGCGTCACCGACGCTTGGAAATATTTCATGGGCAGCGACCTGCACGTTGGCTATTTCGATGGGCTGCATGACAACTTGCAGAAGGCCACGCAAGCGCTCACCGCCTTGATGGTGGAATCGGCCCATGTCGGGCCTAAGAGCGCAGTGCTCGATGTGGGCTGCGGCACAGGAAACCCGGCGATTCACCTGGCGAGGGCCGCTGGCTGCCGGGTCACCGGTATCTCGACCAGCCAGGTTTGCGTTGACCGCGCAAACGCCAATGCCGCCGAACATGGGCTGGAAGGACGAGTGAGTTTCTCGGTGGCCGATGGAACCTGCACGGGTTTCTCGGAACGCTCCTTCGATTGTGTTTGGGTCATGGAGTCCTCTCATCTCATGCCCAACAAGCTGCAGTTATTGCAAGAATGTGCGCGCGTACTGCGAGAGGGAGGCACATTGGTTTTGTGCGATCTCGCCCTGCGCCGTCCTATGCCTGCGCAACCGCCGGTACAGTTGCTTTACGATTTGGTGGTTTTGGAGCAGGTGTTTGGTAAGGCCTCCCTGCAGACAATCGAGGAATATATTAATCAGTGCACCAGCGTAGGCATTGACGCCACTGGACGTGACATTTCCGAGCAGGTAGCGCCTACCTTTCGCTCCTGGGGTCGCAATGCCCGGGAATGCGCTGCCATGGCGACAGACCTGATTGGCGAGAAGCAGGTGGACCTGTTCATCCGCGGCTGTGAAATCATGTCGCGACTGTTCCGGGAAGGCCAGTTGGGCTACTGTCTGCTGGCCGGCGTGAAGCTGGAATAGCTATTCGGCGGACCGAAAACTGAATTCCAATACCCAGTACTTCTGTTTAACAAGACTTAACGCTTCCTTAACGCAGATTTCAGGGCCAAACGAGATTATCCTCTCCACGCCTTCGGTGGCAGCGTTCAGTTTCTTGTGCGCCTTCAGCAGAGGTGCCAGCCCCGGGTGTGAGCGAAGGGTGATCGGTGATCGGTAACGACATCGTGGACTTGGAGTATTGCGACTCACCGCCGTACAAGCACGTGCGGTATCTCGAACGCGTTTGCACTGCTCCAGAACTGGAGATGTTCCGGCAAGCCACCGACCGTTTGCGAACTCTGGCAATTCTTTGGGCTGCCAAGGAAGCAACGTTTAAGTGTATTTCCGGTCGGCTGCAACGGCCACATTTCGCGCCAAGGGAATTCACAGTTACTTCCGGCGAGCCTTTGGATAGGTCCAAGCACCTGTTCGTTTGCCATACAGCGGGCCAGTTCCGCGTTGAGGTCCATAGTTCAGACCGATGGGTGCACACGGTCGCCACGCTTCCGGGTGTGGCCGGTTGGTCGTGGCAAACACGAGAGCTTCTAGACGCAGGCGCAGAAACGATTCTGCCGACGCATGAGTCCGCTGCCGCCCGGACGCTGGCGGGGGAGCTACTCAGCGAGAATGGGTTCCCACCGGCGGATTTCCTCGCAAATCGCGAGTCCATTATAGGCGCTCCATTTGTAAGCCTTTCTCATCACGGAAGGTTTGTGGCTGCGGCGGTGGCATGGCCGTTTGACCGGACCTCGCAGCCAATGCTTTCCCGCGATTGCCGGGATATTTCGCAGGGGGACCAGTGCTCTACTTGCATGGCATAGGTCATTACCACCCCGCAAACGTCATCGATAACGCGTTTTTGACCGCGTTGGACATTGGAGTTGACCCCACCTGGGTCGATGAGCGCGTCGGAATCCAGGAACGGCGCACAAGCATGTCGCTGGATTACATTCGCCAGACCAAAAACAAGGACACGCGCGAGGCCGCGGCAGCCTCCACCGTGTCTACTATGGAAATGGCGCGAGAGGCCGCTAACCTCGCGTTGCAGCGCGCCGGGCTGGAGGGATCTGCCGTAGGAATGGTGATTGCCGGGGGCTGTTGCCCGGAGATGCTCATTCCCGCTGAGGCCAGCCGAATCGCCGCGGCGCTTGGGATTGCAGCACTCACCTTGGACGTATCGGCTGCGTGTTCCAGTTTCGTTGCGCATCTGCATTTTGTTTCGCAGATGCGACCCGAGTGCCTGCCCGACTTTGTGCTGGTGGCCTGTGTGGAAACGTTCACACGCACCATCGACTACTCGGACCGGCGGACCGCAGTGCTGTTTGGCGATGCCGCCTCGGTGGCGATTCTTTCTCCGCGCGTGCCGGCCCGTGTACGCATTTTGGAGACGAGCTTTGGCACGGACCCGGCGGGCTGGGATCAAATCATTATTCCGGCCGGCGGTCATTTTGTCCAGGACGGCCATCACGTGCAGCTCTTTGCGATCCGCAAGACTGCGGAAACGATCGGTGAGACGCGCTTGGCCGTTAACGCCAACGCGCAGCATGGTGAGTTTTTCATCGGGCACCAGGCCAATTTGCGCATGCTAGAAGCGGTTTGCCGGCGTTTGGGCATTGCCCCTGAGAATCACCTTTCCAATGTTCGCGAATTTGGCAATTGCGGCGCTGCAGGTGCGCCTTCGGTGTTCTCTCAGCACTGGGATCACTTGCAGAATTGCGTCATAAACATGGCCGTGGTCGGTTCAGGACTAAGCTGGGGCGGGGCGCGAATCTGTTTGGGGCAACATGGAACCAACTGATCAAATCGAGCGCAGCACTAACCCGCCGGCGTCTGGCAACGGAGAAACCCGCGAGAAACGTGTCGTGAGCCCATCCGACGTTCTTGCAATGATGCCTCGCGGATTGCGGTACCGGTTTTTGGACCGCATCGTTGAAGTCGACGAGAACCACGTTGTGGCGCAGTATCGCTTCCGTGAAGACGAATTCTTCTATCCCGGACATTTTCCTGAACAGCCCGTCACGCCGGGCACAATTCTGCTGGAAGCCATGTGCCAGTGTGGAATGGCGGCGCAGGCTTATTATCTTCTGGCGTTGGAATCTTCCATTGAACAGGCTTCTGCTTACCGGATTTTCTTCACCGAAGCCAAAGTCGGATGGTTCGGACCAGTTGCTGCCGGAACTCAGATCACCATGCATAGTGAGCTGGTGGCTTGGCGCCGCGGGCGCGTACGCGCGCGTGTCCGTGTGTTTAATGAACAGGAGCAGTTGGTGGCGGAATCGGAGGTTGCCGGACAGAGTGTGCTCCTCGGTGCAGCTGCACCCGCGACCACAGGGAGTGAACGGGCATAAGAACTCCAAAAGGGTTTAGAAATGATTTCATTCCGGAGGAATAAAAATGGTGCGAGATGAAGTGCGCAGGGCTTTTCTTGAGCTGATCGAACCTTACGTTCGGGGCGTTGCTCCCACCGAAATCAAAGACGGGAGCATGCTGGTCAACGACTTGAACGTGAATAGCGCGAGGTTTGTGGATATTATCCTGGAAACGGAAGACCGTTTTCGCATTAGCATCAGCGATAAGGAAATGGAACGCTTCGAGCGCGTAGGGGACGCAGTGGATTTTATTTGTGAACGAACTGTGGCGGCGTGATATCCGCGGTTTAACAGATGGCCGCGCGCGGTTCTGGCACAAAGCGGAGGGATGCTTTGAGTCGAGTCGTTGTTACTGGAATGGGTATCGTCGCTCCCAATGCTGTCGGGTTGGAAGCGTACCGTGAGGCGCTATGTCAGGGCAAATCAGGAATTGCCCCAAGCGTGCAAATGAAGGAGCTCGGGTTCGGCTGCCAGGTGGCCGGGATTCCTGACATTTCCCGCCAGACGGAGGAGGGCTACTTCAGCCACGAGTTCCTGAGGAATTCGAACGATTCTATGAAGTATGCAGTCATCGCGTCATTTGACTGTTGGCGTGATGCGGGTTTCTCTCTTCCTCCTCCGGATTCTCCGGTGGACTGGAAGACGGCGTGCATCATCGGAACCTCGCTCGGCGGAATCGATACCATCGGCGAATTTGTGGTGCCGGAAACAAACGCCAAGCGCGTGCGGCGCTTGGGGAGCAGCGCTGCCGAAAGAGCGATGGCTAGTTGCGCAAGTGCGTGCGTGGGCGGCTTGCTCGGGCTGGGCGGCCAGGTCACCACCAACAGCAGTGCTTGTTCAACCGGCACCGAAGCGATTGTGAACGCTTTCTGGATGATTCGTGAAGGGCGCTACGACCGTGCTGTGGCTGGCGGCTCTGAAGCGCCCTCTGTTTATACGTGGGCCTTCCTGGATTCGCTGCGTGTAATGATGCGTGACTCCAACGATCGTCCTGTGGGCGCTTCCCGTCCACTCAGCGCCACCGCCGGCGGCTTCGTCCCCGCGGGCGGTGCGGGGATTCTCATGCTGGAATCGCTCGACGCCGCGCAGACTCGCGGCGCCAGGATTTATGCGGAGGTCCTTGGCGGACACTCCAATTGCGGGGGGCAACGGAACGGCGGAAGCATCACCGCTTCTAATCCCGAAGGGATCCAGCGCTGCGTGCAAGGAGCGCTAGAAGTTGCGGCTGTCGATCCGGTGGAAATCGACTATATCAACGGGCATCTGACCGGCACTGGAGGCGATCCCAAGGAGATTCGCTGCCTGTCCGCGGCGCTCCATCGGCCACTCTCCAACATGCCGTGGGTGAATGCTACGAAATCCCTGATTGGACATGGATTGGGAGCGAGCGGCTCCATGGAATCCGTTGCCACCGTTCTGCAACTCACGGAGGGTTTTGTTCATCCGTCGATCAATTGTGAAGACTTCCATCCGGAGATAAGCGAGCTTCGCCCGCGGGTGCCGGAAAAGAGTGTTTCGGTGGATTGTCGCATAGCGCTAAAAACCAGTTTTGGATTCGGTGATGTCAACTCTTGTGTCGTCTTCAAACGCTGGGAAAACTAATAGCACCGGCCCGGCGTTGAGCACGCTGGTGTCGACAGAGCCTGAACGCATCCGGAAAATATTCGCGGAACGTCAGGAACCGGGGGAAGGCGCGTTCGACGCGTTTCGGCTGCTCGCGCACCACGAGCGTCAGGAACGGCTGCTTCGATTTTTTCGCGATGCCGGATTTGCCTCATTGCAAGACCTTCGGATTCTCGACGTGGGCTGCGGGGCAGGTGGTCATCTGCGCAGGTTATGCGACTTTGGCGCTCGTCCTGAAGATTGTTTCGGCGTTGATCTGTTCCCTCGCGCACTGCATGATGCGCGCCAGCTCAATCCGAACATTACCTTTGCGGAAGCCAACGCTACGCAACTTCCCTTTAGCGATGGAACGTTTGACCTGGCGTTTCAGTACACCGTGTTGACCTCGGTGTTGGACGAAAACGTGCAGCGGTCTATCGTCCGAGAAATTTGGAGAGTCTTGAAGCCCGGGGGTTATTGCATCGTTTACGACTTCGCCTATTCCAATCCTGCGAATGCGAATGTGCGCGGAATCAAACGCCAGGAACTCGCCCGGCTCTTCGAAGGTTTTCGCGTCCAGTCCTACTCGATTACTCTCGCGCCCCCTATCGGCCGCTGGGCCGCACCGCTATCTCCTGCGCTATATCGTCTTCTCGCGGCCATCCCGTTACTTCGCACTCACTACCTTTGCTTCGCACGGAAGCCCTAAGCCCGGTCGGAGCTCATTATCCGCAGGGATCGAAACATCCTTGAGCAGCCCGGCCTGCCGATAACGCGGTAAAACCATTCCGAAGAAGTCGTCGACGGCCATCCATTTCTCGGCAAGCTGTGCTTTCTTTTTCACGCTGTTCCAAAAGAGCCGGTTGATCTCCGAAGGGACGGACAGCGGCTCCATGGGATTGTGCCAAAGCACTGCGACACCGCCCCATCCCGTGCTTCTGCTCGCCACGAGTACTTCGTTCACCAGATCTTCTGCAGGGATGCCCAGAGTTCGCGAGGCCGCCTCGATATTTCCATCCATAAGCACTAGCGGAATCTCCAGGAAGGAGTGAGCGGCTTCACGCGCGAAGTCGTAAGGGGGAAAGGCGAAGCTGGCGCCATTACGGAATCCCACCATGTCGGAAAAACCCATGCTCGAATCCGCGATTAACCTGGCCTCTTCCACCTCAGCAAACAGACCTGGGACATCCGCAAATCGCAACCAGTGCTGCCTGCCACTTGTGACTGGGCAGCCGGTGCAGTCCTTCAAGCGCTGCAATTCCTGCCGCAAGCTCTTATCCTGCAGAACGCTGCGATAGGAACCATGCAGCCCCAGCGAAAACCCCTGCTCATTTGCCAATTTCAAAAGCGGCGCAATCTGCTCAAGCTCGTAGTCAGGATCCCGCCGGTGCGCGCGACGCGATACGACGAACAACGTCGAGCGGAATCCGCCTACTTCACCAGCGCGAATCAGGGCGGGAATGTACTCGCCGATTCTGCGCCCAGCCAGCAATTGCAGAAGCATTCGGAGATTCTCAGTAAAATAGGGCCAGCTTTGGTACACGCGAATCGCAATTCCTAGGTTTTTGATCAGGCGGATAAAAGCGGACTGCCGCGTCGTGTAGTGGTAATCGACGTCGTGCGAACAGATCACCATATGTTTACAATCGGCCACTGGCGATGGTGGCGCGACCAGCGGTTTATGCGGTGCTCCTCGGCGTTCTGCTTCCAACCACATCATCAGGAGCGACGCATACGGTTTGCGAGGCGAGAGTCCTTGCCGGGAAAAAACGGTGGCAGAGAAGGGAATGCGTCCGACATCGTCCCGTTCCGGGATTCCCGCCTCAAGTTCGCTGGAAAGCCACAGGAAAAGTTCACCGAGCCAGTCCGGTCTGCCCGAGGTCTGGTCGATGCCGAATCGCAGATAAAAGGATTCTCCCGCGACGATGTGTTTTGTAAATCCCGAGGGGGCAGCGCCCTCCCGGTATAGGGCGGGGATGTAAAATGCGCCATCCTGATGCGCGAGACCTCCATAGACGAACCGAACGGCACCCTGGCGCTCATCCGCGACGGTGTAGCCGTAAATCGCCGCGTATACCCGAAAGGAATACAAAATCCTGGACCTGATCTTCGCGGCGACAGTGGTGCCGAATTCTAGGGAAATGGAGAGGATGGGTCCTCGCTTGACGCTGGGACATGCCGAACGTGCTTCCGAATATTGCGTGATTTTGCCGACGGCTGCAATGCCTAAGGGGACGTACGGCGAGGCGGTGCGCACTGCGTCAAACTGAAACACGCTATTGATGTAACGTAAACACTCCTCGGCCACAACCACATTACACTTGTCGGACTCGCACAGCTCAGAAGTTCGCTCGCTCATTTCTTCGGGAGTGTCGTGGCGCGCTTCGAGAACCGCGGCGTCGCTCAATACGTAATTTGCCACAGCCATGAGGAAGCTATGAGAATCACCTTTGTCAATCATGCCGGTTTTTTTCTGGAGGCCAGTGGCACGAACCTCTGGTGCGATCCGTGGACAATCAGCAAGGTGTATAACAACTGCGCGTCTCTCTACAGCCGCTCGGCGCAGGTGCCCACGGAGCGCGTGGAATACATCTGGGTGTCCCACGAGCACTCCGACCATCTGAATTTTCCTTCACTGAAATCGATCCCCGAAGAACACCGGCGGCGCATCACGTTCCTGCACCAGAAGCACAGCTCGCCGCGGGTGATCGATGCGGCGCGCAAACTGGGTTTTGCCAAGATCGTGGAGCTGCCGCAGTACCGCTGGGTCACGCTTCGCCCGGGGTTTGATATTTTCTGCGGCTCCGTCGGAACGATGGACTCCTTCTTTGTGGTAAAAGCCGACGGCGAAACCATTCTCAACATGAACGACTGCATTTGCACGGATTCCGAGATTCACTACATCAAGCGCATTGCCGGGAAGCCTTCGATCCTCCTGACGCAGTTCTCCATTGCCGAGTGGATCGGCAATCACGCCGATGACATCGGCGCTGTTGCGCAAAAGACGCGGGAGTTCAAATACTACATCATGGCGTTTCAGCCGGAGTTCACGGTTCCTTTCGCCAGCTTCTCGTACTGGTGCAATCAGGAAAACAGTTGGATGAATAATTTCATGATCAGTCCCGCGAAAGTCGCGGCGATGAACCTTCCGGGCGTGAACTTCATGTATCCCGGCGACGTGTGGGACTCTTCCGTGAGAACCTTCCGCTCCGAGCAGGCTGTGGCGCGCTACATGAAGGACATCGAGAACCTCAGTATCGATCCCACGCCGGCGCCGGTGGAAGCCGAAGTCATCCGTAAGGCCGCGGAGAATCTGTTGCAGTCCATGCGCAAGCGATTCGGGAAGATTCTTATGGCGCGCATCGGACAGCTCGATATCTACACGCACGACACCAAGCAGTTGTTCACCGTACACCCCGCGCAATGCCGCTGTGAAGTGCGCACCGCCACGCCCGAAGAGGCCGAAAGCGCCCGTTACGTGATGTGCAGCCAGGTGGCCTGGTATACCTTCGCGCACACCTGGGGCTGGAGTGTCGCCGAAGGAACGGGAACTTTCATTGATCGCCGCTTCAAAGAAAAAGGTGAAAATGAATTGTGGCGGCGCCTGGTGACCGAACTCTCGACAGATATTCTGCGGTTCAACAACCCGGGCCGCGTTCTGCGGACATTGCAGTTCCTGTGGGGCAAGAAATTCGAAATCTACTACCACCTGTTCGGGAAGACGATCAGCGATGAAGCGCTGGCAAAGCTTTCGGCGGAACCGCGCTCGCGGTGGCACGGCGGTTCGCCGGCGCAAGCCTGACCTTCTGGAAGTAGCAACCGTTTCGAGGATTAGGTGTTTTGGGACGCGGTCGCCGTAGTGGCTTGGTCACCGGAGTTGCTGGTTTCGTGATATTCCATTTCAGTGTTCACCGCCCAAAGGTTGGACTTATCCGTTTGTCCAGCGATGATATTGTCCACCGCTAGCATGGCGGTCAGCATGGAATGATCCTGATTGTTGTATTTGTGCATGCCGTTGCGGCCAAGCAGAAAAAGATTTTCGTAGCGGTCGAGGAACTCGCGAACCTCGCCAAAACGGTTGTAGGAACCAAAATATGCCGGGTAGGTCTTGGGCATACGGATAACGACGGAGTCCAGAACGTCTTCCTTTCGCAAGATGCCGATCTTATCCAGTTCGGCAGCAGCAAATGCGGACATGTCCGCGTCGGATTTGTTCCATAGCTCATCGGATTCGTAGCAAAAGTACTCTACGCCGACCCAGGCCGAGCCAGGGTCAGCAACCATAAAGGGACTCCAGTTGTTGAACACTTGCAGTCTGCCAGCCAGAACATCCGGTTCCTGAATGTAGATCCAGTTGTCTTTCAGCGGTGTTCCGTCCGGCTCGGTTACTTTAAGACGTTTCACCAGCAATCCAACGGTGACGAAATCGCGGTACAGCAACCCTTCGCTGACTTTCCTTACCGCGTCGGGAATGGCGGCATGCATGCTGCGGATCAGGTCCTGCACAGCCATGGTCGAAAAAAAGTAATCACCGGAATAACGCCGCGACCCGCCGTCGCGATCCATTGCCACCAGAGCCGTAACCCGGTTGCCCTGGCAATGGATTTCGCGTACCTCGCAATTGGTCAGAATTTCTCCGCCCATGGCGATGATGTCACTGGCGACGGATTCCCACATCTGGCCGGGACCGAGTTTCGGATACAAGAATTGCTCGATGAGCGAGGTCTCCGTGTTCTTCTGGGCAATGTCGCGCGAATTGCGAAATAGCCGCCCGACAAAATGCGCGATGGTCTTGGTGATGGAAAGTCCTTTAATGCGCTGTTCGCCCCATTCGGCACTGATTTCCCGGCACTTTACTCCCCACACTTTTTCGGTATACGACTGAAAAAATGTGCGGTACAACTCGCGTCCAAATCGGTTAATGAGAAACTCTTCCAGATTTGTTTCGTTCTTAATGGGAAACAGCGCGCTTCGCAAGTAACTGAAGCCGGCGCGGAAGGTCCTGCCGAGGCCCAACTTCTTCAGGGTGTCCGGCGTCAGAGTGATTGGATAATCGAAGAACTCGCGGAGGAAATAAATTCGCGACTTCCTTTTACGCACCAGCATGACGCGATCAGGATGGTTTCCGGGAGCTGCCTTCCTTTCGCCGGCGACCACTTCGCGCGTCATCCCATGGTACTTAATTTCATAGGAAGCGTTTCCGTTGGCTTGTATGGGCATTTGTCGCAGCCACCAGTTCATCACCCGGTCGCTTTTCGAAAAGAACCTGTGACCGCCAATGTCGATGCGATTTCCTTTGAAATTTACAGTTCGGGAGATTCCCCCCATATACTCGGAACGTTCCAGAACAATCGGTTTTATGTTCGTCCTGGTCAGAAGTTCGTATGCGGCCGTCAAACCCGCGGGGCCCGCGCCGATGATGACTGCCACGGGCCGATGGCCTGAAGCGCTGTTGAGCAACTGCCCCGTTTGCGACTCGTTTAAGATCTGCATCTTTCTACACGCACCCCTTATCCGAAATATCCTTTGTGATTCACCGGTGTCTTCGCCGGAACGCAATGATCCATTCATTCGCGCTTAACACATGGCAAGTCATCCTGTGGCCGAAGTGAACCAGTATTGTGCTTGAGGATCTCCCCATGAAGCCGAACTCGCGGTCTCGCAAAGAAATAGGTATGACCCTGCTGGAATTGATCTTAGCGGCCAGCATCCTGCTGATTCTTGCGGAGGCGGCATTGCCGGCCATCCGGATCGCTATGATTCGGCCCAGAGAGGCAGAGCTGCGGCGCGACCTGCGGGAAATGCGTACCGCCATCGATCGATACAAAGACTTGGCAGATCTGAGCCTGGTGCAGGTCAAGGTGGGAAGCCAAGGGTATCCGCCGGACCTGGAGACCCTTGTTAATGGCGTGCAGTACGGTCCGAGCGGCGTGCAAAAGATACGATTCCTTCGACGCATTCCCGTTGATCCCATGACCGGGCACGCCGAATGGTCGCTCCGTTCCATCCAGGACGATCCCGATTCCACAGATTGGAGCGGCGACAATGTGTTCGACGTGCACTCCAAGTCGCAGGGGACTGCGCTCGATGGCACAAAGTATGCGGACTGGTAGCCAATTCCGCTAAGGTTTGGGGACATCACCGGTTGCCAACCGCCGTGGAAGCGGACGCCGCATTCCCATCATCCTTACGTGGTGGATTCAGATTTCGCCGAATCAGGGATTTTGCCAGTTCTGTGACTTGCCCTGGGACCACCACGAATTGGTTGTAGGCTACTTGCGTCCAGGAAACCGTGCCCGATTGCGGAAACAAGTGCGCCGCAAACTGATAGGCTAAGCCGCAATTCCAAAGCGTGAGCGCACCGATTAAAATGGTCGAGGCCAAAAACGTGCTGCGTTTTTGCGCGCGAAACACATCCCACTGCGCCAGCAAGGCAGCGAGCCCCAAAACAAAGAACGTCGTGAAAGAAACGAAAAAGCGATTCCCGAAGGAAGGTATAGCGTGCCAATCCTGGTAGCACCCAATGAAGTAGGTGAACGCCAGTAACGTCGCCAGCAGGCCGTAACTGAGTTGTCGGTCTTTTTTTCGGAGAAGATAGATCCCTACCACCGCAGGGATCAGAATCGGTGTCCAACTCAGCGCCCCGTGGGAGGAAAAGCACACCTTGAAGAAAGCGGGGGAATTCCAATACCACGCTTGCTTGTACCCTGTTCGCAAGTAACTACCCCAAAGGATTTTCTTGGTGACCAGCGTAGGCCAGAAGAGCAGCAGGGCAGCCGCGGCAAAAACGGCGTTGTGCAGTCCAATGTTAAGGAATTCTCGCGGTGATCGCCTTCGCCACGCCGTCCAATATCCATGCAGCGACTCCAAGATCGAGAGCACTACCACGAACACGCTGGGGTAATACGTATCCAGGAGCAGGCCCGCGATTGCCCCAACCACCAGCCATCTCTGCCAACTTTCCTGCCCGCGGGTGCGATCCCAATACCACACGAACAGCGCGGTCAAAAATGCCGCGTGCGTGTGTGCAAAGGAAGGCTCTACATACAAGTAAAAAGGAAAGGAGGTTGCAAACCAGATGCCCAGCGTTCCCAGGAAGGCCCAGCGCTCCGCTACGTATTTCTTGGCGACGGCGAAGGACAGCCACAGCGTCAGGAATCCGTAGAACAGTGTTCCAACCGCCAGCGCAATCATGTACGGTTTTGAGAAGCCGTCGCCGGCGAAGTGCGTCCCGTTTATTTTGTCAGTTAAGGGCGTGATCGCTCTCGCGGTCACCAGGAATGGAGCCCAGAGCATCGCCGGCCCGATGGTCCAATGGTTCCAAAAGTGTCCGTTCGGTGTCAGATATTTTGCGCGAAACGCGGAGTCTCCGATTTGCGGATTTAGCTCGTACCCGTGGTACCAATCGGATTCAAAATCCAAGTTGCCTTGAAACAAGACGGCACGCGCAAACGCGTAGTACCCGCGACCGTCTCCATGAATCCACGGCCGGACCAACGGCACGGTGACCAGGAAAATCGCGATCAATACTTTTTCGTACTTTGACAGCCGTAGCTTCAAGTTGAACATCCCCACCGTAACCGCACACTGGTTCGCACCTAAACCGGCCTCTACAGGGACTTGGACAGCTTTGCGCCTGATTTTTGCCGCGCCGATTGGAGAGCGACGCTGAATCATCGCTGCCCTTTGTTACTATCTTGCGAATGAGAGTTAAATATTCCCCGCGTGAGCCACGACAACCGCGCACTCACTTTTCATTGGTCAACATCCGAATCCATTTCTCAACGGCAAGCTAGAGCAGCAGCACTTTCAGAGAGCTAAGATAGGTCGGGCTCCCGCTGGAGATACTCACCGCGATATTCACGGCGGTGCCCGGATCCGCCACAAAAGTGAGGTCGTACGGCACTGCGCTGCCAAGCGTGCCGCATGCGGCGGCCGGCGTGACCACGCTCCGCGCATTGCCCAGATGCGTGTAGCCGATCACCACACTGCACGTTGCTCCCGGCGCCGCGCTGGTCATTTCCATGTACCCGTGCGCGTGGTACTCCTGCCGCTGCGTAGTGCTGCCGTTGTACGTCGCCGGCGTGGTGAAAAT
>DATKPS010000070.1:0-37857 GCA_035524015.1 Candidatus Sulfotelmatobacter sp. | reverse complement strand
AACCAACTGAGCGAGTCCACCCCACCAACTTTCAACCAACCATCCCCACATCGCCAACGGCGTCACCAACCCACCCAAAAACCCGCCAACACCAAAGAAGCTAGCCCGCCTCGCCCTTTTTCCGCAAACTGTTGAGCCTGTCAGCACTACCTGTAGCGTTTTTCGGAAGAATCTCAACCACCGCGTCTAGCTTCCCCCGGGCGACGACCGCCAGTCCGCCGTAACCTCCCATTCACCCGCCATCCTTGCCGCCTTCACCAACTAATGTTAGGTTCTCGAAGAGTCACTCATGAACGTTCTCGTCCTCAACTCCGGCAGTTCCAGCCTCAAATTCCAAATCATTGCCACCGATCTTGAGCGCATCGAAAAACATCAGGATCAACGCCTCTGCCGTGGCGAATTCGAACGCATCGGTGGAGAAGCCATCGTCACCTTCCAAGCCGCCGACTCCGAGAAACGCAAGTTCACCGCGCCCCTCCGCGATCTCGCCGCCGCTCTCGAATATCTCGTTCGCTACGTTTCCTCGGATCGATCTGGCGTCGACGAAATCAAAAATTCCGGTGATATTCACGCAGTCGGCCATCGCGTTGTCCACGGCGGGGAATTCTTCTCTGAATCCGCGCGTGTCGACAACGACGTCTTGCTGCATATCGAGGAGTGTATCGATCTTGCTCCCCTCCACAATCCCAACAACATTAAAGGCATCCAAGCCGCCCGCGATCTCTTCGGCAAAGATATTCCGCAAGTCGCCGTGTTCGACACCGCCTTCCATCACGCCATTCCCGAGCGCGCTTTCCTCTACGCCATCCCCTACCATCTGTATCGCCGCCACCGCATCCGCCGCTACGGTTTCCACGGCACCTCGCATCGCTATGTCGCTTTTCGTTACCGCGCTCTCCGTGGATTGACCCGCGCGCAAACCAACATCATCACCCTGCATCTCGGCAACGGCGCCTCCGCCTGCGCCATCCAAGGCGGCAATTCGGTCGACACTTCCATGGGGCTGACCCCTCTCGAGGGTCTCGTGATGGGCACCCGTTCTGGCGATCTCGATCCGGCCATTGTCAATCTCATCGGCACAAAAGAGGGCATTTCCGCGCCCGAAGTAGAAGGGTTGCTCAACACGCAGTCCGGCCTGCTCGGCATCTCCGGTCTCACCAACGATATGCGCGTGCTTATGGCCGAACTCAAGGAACACGACGACCGTCGCGTTAAGGTCGCCATCGACGTCTTCTGCTATCGCATCCGCAAATATATTGGAAGTTATCTCGCTGCGATGGGTGGTGCCGACGCCGTCGTTTTCACCGGCGGCATCGGCGAAAACGCCCCGGAAATCCGCGCGCAGATCTGTGAAGGCCTGGAATGGGCCGGCCTGAAAATCGATTCCCAGAAAAACCAAGCCGCGGTCGCTTGTGAATCCCTGATCACCACCGACGATTCCAAGCTACCGGCCTACGCCATCCCCACCGACGAAGAATTGCTGATCGCCCGCGACACCGTCCGCGTTATCCTCGGCAAGCCCCACCCTTCCTGATTGCCTTACACCGGTGGGTTTACCCGCCGTCAGTGTTTCTTTCACAAAATAACGGTTGTCATGCTGAGCGCGTATTCCAGCGCGAAGCATCTCAATTATCCCGCCTTGGCAACCAATACTATTCCACTGGCCACTCACCACTGCCTCAATACGGCCACACCCACGCCGCCGCTTCCGGCTGATCCACGCCAAACTCATGCGCATAATTCCGGCACGCGATTTGCTGGTTCAAGAACCGCTCCTTAGCATGCCCGCCAATCTTCTGGAGGCGCGGCACGCGATCAATTACGTCCATCGCCAGACTGAACCGGTCGATATTGTTATTGATCGCCAACTCCAACGGCGTGTTGATGTTCCCCTTCTCCTTATATCCGCGCACGTGCATGTTGTCATGGTTGTGCCGGCGATATGCCAAACGGTGCACCAGCCACGGATACCCGTGGAAGTTGAATATCACCGGCCGGTCCAACGTGAACAGAGAATCGAAATCGCGGTCTGGCAAACCGTGCGGATGTTCCGTGCTCGGCTGCAGCTTGAACAAGTCGATCACATTGACGAACCGGATCTTGATGTCCGGAAACTCCTGCCGGAGCATGGCCGTGGCCGCCAGCGCTTCTTGTGTGGGAATGTCGCCCGCCGACGCCATCACCACATCCGGCTCGCCGCCTTCGTCGTTGCTGGCCCAGTCCCAAATGCCAATGCCCTTCGTGCAGTGCGTGATCGCTTCCTCCATGTTCATGTACTGGAGGTGCAACTGCTTGTCAGACACGATCACGTTCACGTAGTTCTCGCTGCTCAGGCAATGATTCGCCATCGATAACAACGAATTTACGTCCGGCGGCAAGTAGATGCGCGTCACATTCGCGCTCTTGTTCACCACTACATCCAAGAATCCCGGATCCTGATGCGTGAACCCGTTGTGATCCTGCCTCCACACCGTCGAGGTAATCAGCAAGTTCAGCGACGCTATGTTTTCCCGCCACGACAAGTGATTACAGATTTCCAGCCATTTGGCATGCTGGTTGAACATCGAATCGATCACGTGGATGAACGACTCGTAGCTTGACAAGAAACCGTGCCGGCCCGTCAGCAGGTACCCTTCCAGCATTCCTTCCATCGTATGCTCGCTCAGCATTTCGCTCACGCGCCCGTCGCGCGCCAGTTCGCTTCCGTCGAGGTCTTCGGGGAAGAACTCCTCGATCCAGAACTTTTTGCTGACTTCATAAATCGCGTCCAGTTTGTTTGAGGTATTCTCGTCCGGTCCGAACACCCGGAAATTGTTCATGTTCGCTTTCATCACGTCCCGCAGGTAAACGCCCAGCGGCCGCGTGTTTTCCGCCTGCACGATTCCCGGCTTCTCCAGCTTGATTCCGTAATTCCGAAAATCCGGCAGCCGCAAATTCTTCTTCAGCTTGCCGCCGTTTGCATGCGGATTCGCGCTCATCCGCCGCGTTCCCGTCGGGGCAACGCTTCGCAACTCCGCATTCAATTTGCCATTCCCATCCAGAATGCCCTCGGGGCACAGCGCTCGCATCCACGTCTCCAGTGCCTTCAGTTGTTCCGGATCCTTCTTCACGTTGGGCAGTGGCACCTGGTGCGCCCGCCAGAAGCCTTCCAGGCGGTGCCCTTCCACTTCCACTGGCGCGGTCCATCCTTTCGGGGACCGCAACACAATCATCGGCCACCGTGGCCGTGTCAGCGCATCCGTAGAGCTCTCGCGTGCCGTTTTCTGGATTTTCTTGATCTCCTCAAGGCAATGCTCCACCGTCGCCGCCATTGCTTGGTGCATGCTCTCGTGCTCGGAACCTTCCACGAAATACGGTGTCCAACCGTACCCCCGGAACAAGCTCTCTACTTCTTCATGCGAAATGCGCGCCAGCAGCGTCGGATTGTTGATCTTGTATCCATTCAAGTGCAGGATCGGCAGCACCGCGCCATCCCGCTTCGCGCTCAAGAACTTGTTGACGTGCCAGGAAGTCGCCAGCGGCCCCGTTTCGGATTCTCCGTCGCCCACTACCGCCGCCACCACCAAGTCCGGATTATCAAACGCCGCGCCACACGCGTGCGACAGAACGTAACCCAACTCCCCGCCTTCATGAATCGACCCCGGCGTCTCCGGCGTGCAGTGGCTCCCGATTCCACCAGGAAATGAAAACTGTTTGAAGAAATCGCGCAATCCTTCGGAATCCTGCCCTTTGTCCGGATACACTTCCGAATACGTGCCCTCCAGATACGCCGGTCCTAGCACGCCTGGCGCGCCATGCCCCGGCCCCGCCAGGAAAATCATGTCCTGGTCATATTTCTTGATTAGCCGGCTCAAATGCGTATAGATGAAAGACAATCCCGGGCTTGAGCCCCAGTGTCCCAGCAACCGCGTCTTGATGTGCTCTGGCCGCAACGGTTCGCGCAGCAGCGGATTCTCTAGCAGGTAAATCATCCCGAGACTCAAGTAATTGCACGCGCGCCAGTACGCATCGATCTTATGCAGTTCCTCGGCGCTTAGTGGTGTACCACTCACCGTCGATCGCGCTTTTCCGTAAGCGCTCAACGCTCCGCGTTCGTCTTGGATCTGGGGAGCTACGCTACTCATCGAAGTCACCTCCAACTCAGCGGCTCTCTGCGCCACGCTCGGCTGAGCATTTTCCTTTTCTAAACTGTCAACAATCGACCTGCGAGAAATAGAAGTCAACGTAACGAATCACTTTGTCACCGACTTTTAACATGATCCTTGCTTGCGCCGTGCTTTGGGTCCTTGGGGAAGGGTAGGTTCCCAGGAGGGCGGATGTTGCGTAAGCCTTCTGACGCACCGCTAGCCCATGCGTCGCGGTGCAGCCTCCATTATGCTCCCAAAATTCCATGAAACGCCCACATTAATTCTTGCGTTAATCTTGTAAGCCGGCTCTGCAGTCCTCCCGCCTGGCCCTCGCTTGCAGGCTTCTGCTCAACAGTTGTAACCTGCCTGCAATCCGGATTTGCGATCATGAATGCACTGCGTGCTGCCGGAGTTCGATTACTCTTTTTTTGCCGCCCTCGAAGCTAACGCCGCATCCAATTCGCAGTAAGCATCTGGTTTGCAGAAATGAGGCTCATTCCATGAGTACCCCCAAAAGCATCCCCACCGGCGCCAAGTTCTCTGATCCCGAGAAATTCGCCAAGCTTATCGCTCAATACGGTCTCGAACCTCATCCCTTTCCCAACCCGCTTTACAACCTCTACGAGCGCCATCTCTTGCTCGACAACGCCGTCGAGCCTGCGGTTACCCATGCCCGCGCTCATTACGAAGCTTTTGCCCGTTCCGTCCGCGATATTCTGGTGCAACGCTGGTGCCATACCGTCAAGGCCTACCACGACACCAATCCCAAGCGCATCTACTACCTTTCGATGGAATTTCTCATTGGCCGCTCGCTTGCCAACAACATCACCAATTTGCTGGTCGATCCTCTGGTGAAGGAGGTGGCTGGCGAGAAGGACGTCGATTGGCCCGCTCTTCTCGAGAAGGAGCCCGACGCCGGTCTCGGCAACGGCGGGCTCGGCCGCCTCGCTGCCTGCTTTCTCGATTCCATGGCCACCATGCAGCTTCCCGCCGTCGGCTACGGTCTTCGTTATGAATATGGCATGTTCAAGCAGACCATCCAGAACGGCTGGCAGCACGAAGTTCCCGACAATTGGCTCCGTCATCCCGATCCTTGGGAAGTCGCTCGCCCCTATGCGCGCGTCAGTATCAAGTTGAACTGCTCCTTTATTCTTCGCGACGGTTCTCTTCGCGCCATCGCCGACCGCGACTCCTACCTCTATGGCGTGCCCTTCGATCGCCCCATCGTTGGCTACGGTGGCAAGAACATCAACACTCTGCGCCTCTGGGCCGCCGCGGCTCCGGACTATTTCGATTTTCAGGAATTCAGCAGTGGTGATTTTGTCGGCGCCCTGGCCGAAACCCTGGCCGCTGAGTCTATCACCCGCGTGCTCTATCCCGACGATTCCACCGGCATGGGCCAGGCGCTCCGTTTTGTTCAGGAGTATTTCTTGGTGGCCTGTTCTCTTGCCGATATCGTCCGCCGCTTCCGGCACATCAATCATGACAATTGGAACCTGTTCCCCGAAAAAGTGGCCATTCAACTCAACGACACTCACCCCACCATGTCCGTCCCGGAATTGATGCGCATCCTCCTGGATGACGCGCATCTCGGTTGGGACCAAGCTTGGGACATCACCACCAAAACCCTTGCCTATACCAATCACACCTTGCTTCCTGAAGCCCTCGAAAAATGGCCGGTCGCGTGGTTCTCCACGGTTTCCCCACGCCTGCTCGAGATCATTTACGAAATCAACCGTCGCTTCCTCGATGATGTTCGCAAGAAATATCCCGGCGACGAAGGACTCGTCTCCCGGGTCAGTCTGATTGAGGAAGGTCCCGTGCGCCGCGTGCGCATGGCCAATCTCGCCATCGTTGGTTCCCACAGCACCAACGGCGTCGCCGCGATTCACTCCCAACTCCTCCGCACCACCACCGTCAAGGATTTGGCGCAAATCTTTCCCGAGCGCTTCAACAACAAAACCAATGGGGTCACTCCGCGCCGCTGGCTCCGCCTCTGCAATCCCCCTCTGGCCGCCGCTATCACCGAAGCTATTGGCGATAAGTGGATCACCGACCTTGGCGAGCTTTCTCGCCTCAAACCTCTCGCTAACGATTCGACCTTCCGTTCTGCCGTCCTGCAAGCTCAGCATGAATGCAAAACCCAATTCGTCAACTGGCTCAAAGCCACTTCCGGCGTCGACGTCGATCCCCATAACATTTTTGATTCTCAGGTGAAACGCATCCACGAATACAAGCGCCAGCTGCTCAACGCGCTGCGTATCGTCGTGCTCTATAATCGCCTCCGCGAAAACTCCAGCCTCGACATTCCTCGCCGCACTTTCTTCTTTGCCGGCAAGGCCGCGCCGGCCTATCAACTCGCCAAGCTCATCATTAAATTCATCAACAATCTCGCCGCCACCATTGATAACGACCCGGCTGTCAAAGGACGCCTCCAGGTCCTCTTCCTGCCTGATTATCGCGTCACTCTTGCCGAACATCTCATTCCCGCCAGCGACGTTTCCAATCAAATCTCCACCGCCGGTTACGAGGCCAGCGGTACCAGCAACATGAAATTCATGATGAACGGTGCGCTCACCATCGGCACTCGCGACGGCGCCACCATCGAAATGGCGGAAGCCGCCGGCGAAGATAATTTCTTTCTGTTCGGCCTCACCGCCCAGCAAGTCGCCGACAGCCGTGCCTGGTACAACCCCCATTGGCACTACGATCACGAGCCGGAGACCCGCGCCGCACTCGACCTCATATTCTCCGACCACTTCAGCCCCAAAGAGCCCGGCATTTTCGCTCCTCTGCGCGACACCCTCCTCACTCACGGCGACTATTACATGCATCTCGCCGACCTCCGTTCCTATCTCGACGCCGACCAGCGTCTCTGTCACTGTATTGCCGATCCGCACATCTGGGCCACCAAGGTCATCCTCAACATCGCCAATTCCGGATATTTCTCCAGCGATCGCACCATTGCGCAATATAATGCTGACATTTGGAAGGCGGCGCCATGTCCGGTGTCGTAGCGGAGCGAGGGATGGCCGAAGAAGGGAATCGACCCAAGGGTATTTCGCCTCTGGCGGGCAAACCTGCCACGAAGGACATGCTCATCGACGTCGCGAAACTCCAACGCGATTATTTCGAACGGTGCCCCGATGTCCACGATCCCAATCAACTCGTCAGTTTCGGCACCAGTGGCCACCGCGGCACTCCCTTCAAATCCACCTTCAACGAAGCGCACATCCTCGCCATCACTCAAGCCATTTGCGAGTACCGCCGTTCTAAGGGCATCAATGGTCCGCTCTATATGGGCAAAGACACCCACGCCGTTTCCGGCCCTGCCCAGCGCACCGCGCTCGAAGTTCTCGCCGCAAACAACGTCGAAACCGTCATCCAGCAAGACGATGGCATCACTCCGACTCCCGTCATCTCCCGTATCATCCTTGTCTACAACCGCGGCCGACGCGAGCATTTCGCCGACGGCATCGTCATTACTCCTTCCCACAATCCTCCTCGCGATGGCGGCTTCAAATACAATCCGCCCAACGGTGGCCCCGCGGACACCGACGTCACCGGCTGGATTCAGAATCGCGCCAACGACCTTCTTCGCGGCGGCAACGCCGACGTGAAGCGCGTACCCTACGAATCCGCCATCAAGGCCAGTACTACCCATCAAAAGGATTTCATCCTTCCCTACGTCAATGATCTGCGCAACGTCGTGAACACGGACGCCATCCGCTCCGCCAACCTCAATCTGGCTGTAGATCCGCTCGGCGGTGCCTCGCGCCCGTATTGGGAGCCCATCAATTCCACCTACGGCCTCACCGTCACCATCACCAATCCCGTTATCGACCCCACTTTCTCTTTTATGACCGTCGACCATGATGGCGAGATTCGTATGGACTGCTCTAGCCCCTACGCTATGGCTCGCCTCGTCAGTCTCAAGGACAAATACCGCCTGGCCTTTGCCAACGATACCGACTCCGATCGTCACGGCATCGTTACGCCTTCCGGTGGCCTGATGAATCCCAATCATTATTTAGCCGTGGCTATCGGTTATCTGCTTACCCATCGCCCGCAGTGGTCTCACAATGTCATCGTCGGCAAAACTCTGGTCAGCAGCAGCCTCATCGATCTGGTTGTGAAAAAGTTCGGGCACAAGCTCTCCGAAGTTCCTGTTGGATTCAAATGGTTCGTGCCCGGCCTGGTCGACGGCTCTTTTTGCTTCGGCGGAGAAGAAAGTGCCGGCGCCAGTTTCCTTCGTCTCGATGGCACCGTCTGGACCACCGACAAAGACGGCCTGATCATGGATCTTCTCGCCGCCGAAATTACCGCCGTTACTGGAAAGGACCCTGGCGAACATTTCCGCGAGTTGGTAGACGAATTCGGCATGCCCTACTACACCCGCATCGACGCGGCCGCCACCCCCGAACAAAAAGCCAAGCTCAGCAAGCTTTCTCCCGACGATGTGAAGGAATCCGACTTGGCGGGTGACAGGATTCTCGCCAAATTAACGAAAGCCCCGGGCAACAACGAGCCCATCGGCGGCCTAAAAGTCGTCACTAAGACCGGTTGGTTCGCCGCCCGTCCTTCCGGCACCGAAAACATCTACAAAATTTATGCCGAAAGCTTCGAATCCGAGTCCCATCTCCAATCCATAATCGACGAAGCCCAACAAATCGTCTCCAACGCCCTCCGGTAGCACAGACTCCAGCCTGCTTTGGGTCGTCTTTTTTTGGAGTGCGGCGGCTCGCGGCCGCTTTTCCGCCCACTGCGTCTTGCTCAGTCTTTGTAGGGCCTGCCTTCAGACACGAATCCGGATCTCCTACGGGCGACGCCCTGCAGTGCCTCATTTCCGCACTAACATTAGTCCGTTTTAGCGCCACACGGCCTTCGAACCTTGCCATCATTTCCCTCTTGACACTTTCAAACACTTGTTTTAAACAAGTGTTTAGCTATGTCTTCACACTCTACCTCACCCGCCCCTCGCTCCTCTCCCCGCGCACGCCGCCGTCCCGCCGTAGCCCCCACCCGCGAGAAACTCCTCGAGGCCGCCACGGAGGTCTTCGCCCACAAGGGCTATTACAAAGCCACCATCCGCGAAATCTGCCGTCGCGCTGGGGCCAACGTCGCTGCCGTCAACTACACCTTTGGAGACAAGCTTGGTCTCTACACCGAAGTTCTTCGCCAACTCATGCGCACTCCCGAGCGCGCCCGCATCACCGCCGCCCTCGACAGCGCGGGCTCCCCAGAGGAACTGCTGCGCCGCCTCATCCACATACGCCTGGAGGGTCTGTGCGAACGCAAACACTTCGACTGGGCCTTCAACATCGTCATGCACGAATTTTCCGAACCCACTCCCGCCATGACCCGCGTGGTCGACGAAGGCATGCGCCCCGTCTACGAGCGCGTCCTGAAAGCCGTCGGCGAAATTATCGGCCTGCCCCCTGAGCACGAAACCACTCGCCTTTGCAACAACAGCATCATCGGCCAAGTCCTCTTCTACAAGTTTTCCCAACCGGTCCTTTCCCGTTTGCAGCCCGACCTCAAGCTCACTCCCGAGCAACTCGACCGCATCGCTGCGCACATCGCCGAGTTTTCCCTGGCTTCCCTCAAAGAAATGGCTCGCCATAGACAGAAGCCCGCCGAGGATATCCCCGCTCCAGCGACGCCCAACGTCAACCCAGATTCCCCCGCTACCGCTCGTAATTCGCGGCAGCCCTCTCGCGTATCCAAAGAAAAGGCTCCGGAGCACAACATCCATGACTGACACGCAAGCATCCGTCGCACCCACCGTGGTCGACAAATCCCCAGCCGCACCCGCTCCGCCCTCGGCCAAACCGGCCACCGCCGCTCCTGCCGAGGAGCGTCCGCCACGTGGCAAAGTCCCTCGCATTCTCGCCATTGCTGGCGCTATCATCCTGCTGCTCTTCATCTGGAAAGTGTTTTTCGCCAACCCGAGCCTTCCACCCAGCATCGTCGCCCTCAGTGGCCGGATTGAAGGCGATGATTCCGCGGTCGCTCCCAAAACCACCGGGAAAATTCTCGAAATTACGGTGCGCGAAGGCGACTCCGTCAACAAGGGTGATGTGATTGCCCGGCTCGACGATGCCCAGATCAGGGCTCAGGAAGCCGCCGCCCGCGCGGCTTTACTCGACGCGCAAGCCAAAATGCAATCCGCCAACGAACAAATCAATGTTCTTCAGGAACAGCTACACGAGAATCAGTTGCAAACCACGCAATCCAGAACCGACGCCGACGGCCGCGTACGCCAGGCCCAGGCCGATCTCACCGCCGCCGAGGCCGACCTCGCGCAGCAGCAAGCCGCGCTCAAGCTCGCCGAATTCAACCGCGACGCTTACATGAAGCTCGCCAAAACCGGCGCCGTCTCCGAGCAACAAGGCCTGCAAGCCGAAGCCACCGCGGATCAGCAGCAAGCCGCTGTCCTGGCCGCGCAGCGTCGCGTCGAGTCCGCTAGAGGCGCGGTCACCACCGCGCAAGCCATGCTCGACAATCCCAAAATCCGTGATGCTCAGGTGGCCAGCACGCAGCGCCAGATCATTCAGCAGCAGGCCGAAGTCTCCGCCGCAAAAGCGGAAACCGAGCAGGCTCAGGCGCAACTCGCCGAAGCCGAGGCCAATCGCTCCGATCTCACTGTCGTCGCCCCCTTTAACGGTACCGTCATCACCCGTACCGCCGAGCCCGGCGAAGTTGTTCAGGCCGGTACCGCCATCATCACCCTCCTTGATCTCAGCAAGGTTTATCTCCGCGGCTTCATCCCCGAAGGCGAAATCGGCAAAGTGAAAATCGGCCAGCACTGCCACGTCTTTCTCGATTCGAATCCCGATCAGGCGCTCGATGCTTACGTGCTCCGCATCGATCCGCAAGCCACCTTCACTCCCGAAAACACTTACTTCCGCAACGACCGCGTCAAGCAAGTTGTCGGCGTGAAGCTCCAACTCACGCAAGGCATCGGCTACGCCAAGCCCGGCATGCCCGCCGACGGCGAAATCCTCGTCAGCGGCAACACTTGGCCCAAGCACAGGCGCACGCAATGAGCACCGCCGTCACCGATCGCGGCGCCTTGCACGCCGCCGGTCGCTCTTTCCGCGCCAACGCTATCGTTGTCCGCGACCTCTGGAAGCGCTACGGCACGCTGGAAGCCGTCCGCGGCATCAGCTTTGCCGTCGAACGCGGCGAAATCTTCGGACTCATTGGCGCGGACGGTGCCGGCAAAACCACCACCTTCCAAATCCTTGCTGGGGTTATGGAAGCCACAAAAGGTAGCGCCGAAATTTTCGGTAAACCCGCGCGCGACGCCCGTTCCCAAACCGGCTACCTTACCCAAGCCTTCAGTCTCTATCTCGACCTCAGCGTTATGGAAAACATCCGCTATGTCGGCCAGTTGCGCCACGTCTCCGACGCCGACATCGACGCGCGCGGCCTTCGCTACCTGCGCGCCTTCGATATGGATCGCTTCTCGTCACGTCTCGCAGGTCAGTTAAGTGGTGGCATGAAGCAAAAGCTCGCCCTCGTCTGCGCTCTCGTGGCGGAGCCGCACATCCTCCTCCTGGATGAGCCCACCACTGGCGTCGACCCGGTTTCCCGCCGCGAATTTTGGGACACCGTCGCTCATCTTGCCGGAGAAGGCCTCACGGTTGTCGTCGCCACTCCTTATCTCGACGAAGCCGAACGCTGCCACCGCATCGCCCTCATTCACCAAGGCGAAATCCGCCAGATCGGCAGCCCGGAAGAGATTCGCGGCAGCCTGAACGCCAGGCGCCTCGAATTGCGCACTCCGCAACTTCAACAAGCCTTGCACGCCCTCTCCCACGCCCGGCAAACCGATATTTTCGACCTGCAGCGCTTCGGTGATCGCCTCGACCTGCTGGCCCACGACGCCACTCACGCCGAGACTGAAGTTCAACGCATCATGGCCCAGAATCATCTGTCCATCGATGATCTCCACGTCGATGAGCCCACTCTCGAAAACACTTTCGTTGCCACCCTTCGCGAACTCGGCGAGCGCACCACCGACGAGCCCTTTCCCAGTCGCCGTCCCTACCGCAATCACCGCGGCGAAATCGGCATCGGCGCCCGAGGTCTTACCAAGCAGTTCGGTTCTTTCACCGCCGTCCACGACGTCAGCTTGCAAGTGCATTACGGCGAAATCTACGGACTGCTTGGCGCCAACGGGGCCGGCAAAACCACCACCATCAAAATGCTCTGCGGTCTTCTGGAAGCTACCCACGGCTCCATGCAACTCGCCGGCGAAGCCGAAGCCTTTCGCTCCATGCGCGTTCGCCAGCAAATCGGCTACATGTCGCAAAAGTTTTCGCTCTACGACGACCTAACCATCGAGGAAAATCTCCAGTTCTTCGCTGGCGTCTACGGCGTCTCCCCCGAAGAGCAACAGGAAAAAGAGCGCTGGGTGCTGCAATTTTCCGGCCTGGAAGGGAGGCAGCATCAATTAACCGGCAGTCTGCCCGGCGGTTGGAAGCAGCGCGTGGCGTTTGGCTCCGCCATCATGCACGAGCCCGCCATCGTCTTCCTTGACGAGCCTACTTCCGGTGTCGACCCGCTGGCCCGCCGCGCCTTCTGGTCCATGATCAATCACCTCGCGGACTCTGGCACCGCCGTTCTGGTCACCACGCACTACCTCGAAGAGGCGGAGCAGTGCAATCGTCTCGGCCTTATGGTTGCCGGTGAATTGCTCCTCGAAGGCACCCCCAGCGAAGTCAAAGCGCAGCAAAAAGGCCATCTCCTCGAATTTCGTGTCGACCAAACCCAACGTGCCGCCGATTTGCTCAAGTCCGACACCGGCCACTGGCGTGTCTCGATTTTTGGCCGCTGGCTCCACGTCATCAGCGACGATCCCGCCGAAATCGCCATCCGCGACACGCGGGAAAAACTTGAAAGCGCCGGGATCCGTGTGTTGGAAGCGCGGGAGGGCCGTTTCTCGCTGGAAGACGTTTTCATCAGCGTCGTCGAGCATGCCCGCCAGCAGGGCAAAGTCAGCGCCGAGGATTAACGAAAGGGAACACAAAGGGAGTACCGCAAATGCGCCGTATCTTCGCTCAAGCCCGCAAGGAACTCACGCAACTCTTGCGCGATCGTCTGGCGGTGGCCCTCGCGCTCGTGCTTCCTGTGGTTTTGCTCCTGCTCCAGACCACCGCTATCTCGCTCACGGTCAACGATCTCCCGATCATCGTGCAGAATCTCGATTCCTCCATTGCTTCGCAAAAACTGGTCGACGCGTTCCGTAACGCCATCAGCTTTCATATCGTCGCTTGGCCCACCGATAAGCAACCTCAGGATGCCTTCACCGCCAACAAGGCCCGTGGCGCCCTCATCATTCCTGAAGATTTTGGTCGTCGCATCGCCCGCGGCCAAACCGCCCAGGTGCAGATGCTCATCGATGGTTCCGATTCGAACACTGCGCAAATCATCGCCGGCGATGCCGCGCAAATCGTCCGCGCCTACAACACGCAACTCGGCGGCGCCACGCTTCCGCAACCCGTCACCGCCGCCATTCGCCTGTGGTACAACCCCAGCCGTTCCTCGCAGATGTTCTATGGCCCCGGCATCTTCGTCATGGCCATGTCCATTTTCCCCCCACTCCTCGCCACACTCGCCATGTCCAAGGAAGGCGAACAAAAAACCATCCTTCAGGTCTACGTCGCCAATATTTCTGCTCACGAATTTCTTCTCGGCAAAATTTTCGCGTTCATGATTGTCGCCACCTGCGAAGCCCTCATCATGCTCGCGATTCTCTTCTTCGGTTTTGGTCTCCGTTTTGCCGGCGATCCCACTCCTTTCCTGATCGCCACGATTCTCTACATGTTCTGCGTTACCACTTTTGGCAACATGATCGGCGCCGCTATTCCCAGCCAGGTTGCTGCCGTGCAGGCCATCGCCCTCACTGGGTTCCTCCTCGTCTACATGTTCTCCGGCTTGCTCTTCCCCATTTCCAATATTCCCGGCTCGATTCGCTGGCTTTCGAATTTCGTCTGGGGCCGCTACTACATCGAAGTCGTCCGCGACGCCATGCTTGCCGGTGGCGGCTGGCCTGCCGTCTGGTACAAGGTCCTGATCATCGGCGTCATCGGCGGCGCTTTTTACTTTCTTGCCTGGCGCAACATGCGCCGCATGCAGGTCAAGGTGTAGCATGAGAAAACTTCGTTCTCTCATCAGTTCCCGAATGCTCGCCTTGGTGCGCAAGGAGTTTCAGCAGATACTCCGCGATCGGCGTCTCGCCATGTCCCTCATCGTTCCCCCTACGCTGCAACTCCTGCTCTTCGGCTTCGCGCTCAATCCCACCGTCGCCAATTTGCATCTCGGCGTTGTCGACGACAGCAAAACTCCCGAAAGCCGCGAACTGATCTCTCAGATGACCGAAAGCAAAAGCTTCGCGCCCAGCGGCACGTATCTTTCCATCGACGAGCTTTCCAAAGACATCGCCAACGGCACTCTCGACGCTGGCCTGGTCATTCCCTACGACTACGCGCGCGATCTCCACCGGGGCCGTCCCGTCACCGTGCAAGTTCTGCTCAACGCCATGAACTCCAACACTGCCACCATCGCTCAGGCTTACGCTGAAGGCGTCATCGCCACTTACGGCCAGAGCCTCGTCGGTCAGGGCGTGCACGCGCAATTCCGCCAAATTGCTGCGCCAAATGTGAACAGCAAAGGCCAAGTCCTGCTTGATCCCACCTATCTTTACAATCCCGGTCTTGAGCCCACCTGGTTCATCGTTTCCGGTATCCTCGGCGTGCTTCTGATTCTCAACGGCTCGCTCATCGCTTCGTCGGCGATGGTCAAAGAACGAGAGACCGGCACCCTCGAACAACTGCTCATGTCCCCTGCCTCCACCACGCAAATCATCGTCGCCAAGCTCTTTCCCCTCTTCGCCTTGCTCTGCATGATGGGCCTTATGGCCGTCGTGATCATGCGCGTAGTCTTCGACATTCCGTTTCGCGGCAATGCCGTCCTTGTTTTGGCCGCTGCGGCGCTGTGCCTCCTTTGCGGCATCAGCATCGGCACCTTCATTGCTACCTTCACCAAGTCCGCGCGCCAAGCCCAGCTCACTCTGTTCTTCGTTAATCCGCCGCTCACTTCGCTTTCCGGGGCTTTCACTCCGGTCGAAGCCATGCCCAAGTGGATGCAGCCTGTCGCGCAGTTCAATCCCATTCAGCATTTCGGGCAAATTTCCCGCGGCGCCATGATCAAAGGGAGCGGCATGGCCACGTTATGGCCCAATTTCCTGGCGCTGCTAACTTTTACTTTGGTTTTGGTCTCGCTCAGTATCTGGCGTTTCCGTAAACAACTCAGTTGACGTGGTCTTAGGGAGCTTTCTTCGCATGGCAATCATCGCACTGCAGCAAATTTTGCACCGTAGGCAACGAATTCAGCCGCGAATTACGTGCACGTTCATTTTCCTGGCCGGCTCTCTCGCTCTCGCCCTTCCTGCCTCCGCGCAGATTGGGCCCTCCGCGGCGCCTCAGCAAGCCACTCCTGCGGTGCAGTTGCCCTTGTCTGGCCGCACCGGGCAAAACAGCGGGACCGTCAAAGCCACGGAATCTCCCATCGCCGGCGTCACCACCAGCGTCAACACCATCAACTCCACGGTGCAAGCCACCGGCAATTACTCCGGCAGCACTCCTTCCACCAGGCTCATGCCCTTTACTGGCAAGCTCGGTTTTCAGGAGGCCATTCTCCGCGCTCTTTCCTATAACCTTGGCCAGACCGGCGCCACTCAAGCCGTTCGTCAGGCCGAAGGTATGGCCAAATCGGCACGAGCCGCCTTGCTCCCCAACCTCACCGGCACAGCCATGGAAAATGTAGAAACCGAAGATCTGCGTGCCCTCGGCTTCCGTTTCAATTTTCCCGGATTCAACTTCCCTCAGGTGATTGGCCCTTTCAATTACGTCGATCTTCGCGCGCATCTCTCGCAGACCGTGGTCGACATGACCTCACTCAACAACTACCGCGCCAGTAATGACCTCACCCGCGCCAATCGCTATTCCGCCATAGACGCCCGCGACCTCATAGTCCTCGCCGTTGGTGGCGCCTATTTGCAAGTCACAGCCTCCAGAGCGCGCCTCGCTGCAGAGCAGGCTCAGGTCGATGCCGCCAGTGCCGTGTACCAGCAGAGCGTCCAGCAACTCGCCCAGGGCATCATCGCCAAAGTCGATGCCGACAAAAATCAGGTTCAGCTTCTCACCGAACAGCAGCGCCTTTTCTCTCTCCAGAACGACTTCGCCAAGCAAAAAATCAATCTTGCCCGAATGATCGGCTTGCCTCCCACCGACCAATACGAAATCACTGACGAAATTCCTTTCGCGCCCGCCGCACCTCTTACGGTCGAGGACGCCGTCAACCAAGCCCTTGCGCAGCGCGCCGATTTGAAAGCTGCCGATGCCCAATTGCAGGCCGCCGTTCGTGCCAAAGCGGCTGCGCGCGCCGAGCGCTATCCCTCCATCAGCGTCAATGCCGATGTCGGCGGGATTGGCGTCACGCCCAGCCAGCTGCAAAGCACTTACACCGCTACCGCCAACATGAAAATTCCGATCTGGCAGGGTGGCCGCGTCAGTGGCGATGTCGAGCAGGCCGACGCCACGCTCTCACAGCGTCGCGCGGAATATGAAGACTTGAAGGGGCAAATTGAAGGCGATGTGCGCAGCGCCTTCCTCGACCTCCAGGCCGCCGCCAGTCAAGTGGAAGTCGCCCAGCGCAATGTGCAGGTCACTCGCGAAGCCGCCGAACTTACTCGCCAGAAACTCGAAGCTGGCGTCAGCACCACCGTCGATTATACCCAGGCCCAGGAAACTGCCACCAACGCCCAACTCGATTACATCAACGCCGTCTTCGCCCATAACATTGCCAAGCTCAGTCTCGCCCGCGCCATGGGCCGCGCCGCCAAGTCCCTCCCGGACTTCCTCAAGCTTCCCCGAACTCCCTGACTCCATCACCGCTTCCCGCCTGTGTAAGGCCCACTTTTTGAAGCGGGCCGTTCGTTTTTCGCAGTGTGGCAGCAGCGGCTTTACGTCGCTGTTCCTACGTCGTCCAAAACAAAGATCCGCTGTCATCCTGAGCGAAGCGAAGGATCCCGCCGTCTACGGCAAACACAAACCAACCGCACAGCATCGCCCCTTCGCCCTCAACATTACATTACACTTTTGTTACACTACCCTGGGATCAGGACGCCGGAACCTCGTTCCTTGCTTCTCCCGGCCGCTTTTCCTCCACCCACACTTTTGGGTTCACTCCATTCGCGAGAGGCCGCCCATGCGAAACAATGACGCACGCCAATTCACCACGCTGCTGGTCATGCTTCTGACTTGCGCCGTCTCGCTCTCCCTCGTTCCGCGTATCTCTCCTCAATCTCCGGCCACAACCAACGCCACGCCTCTCTCGGACACCGGAGTCCGCCAGCGTGCCGACACCCTCCTAAACAAAATGACCCTCGAAGAAAAAATCGGCCAGCTCACGCAATTCTTCACCATCCTCGCGCCCACCGATCTCGACGACCAGATCGCCAAAGGCAAAGTCGGCTCAATTCTTTTTGCCACCGATCCTGCTCAAATCAATCATTTCCAGCATCTCGCCGTCGATCAGTCTCGCCTGCACATCCCTCTCATCTTCGGCTTCGACGTGATTCACGGTTTCCGCACCATCTTCCCCGTGCCCATCGCCATCGCTGCTTCCTGGGATCCCTCCGTGGCCGTCAAGGAGCAAACCATCGCCGCCAAGGAAGCCAGCGCGGACGGCATCAACTGGGCCTTCGCGCCTATGCTCGATATCGCCCGCGATCCCCGCTGGGGCCGCATGGTCGAAGGAGCCGGGGAGGACCCCTATCTCGGCTCGGCCATGGCTGCAGCACAGGTGCGCGGCTTCCAAGGCGATTACATCGGCTCTCCCGATCACATCCTCGCCTGCATGAAACATTTTGCCGGTTACGGCGCGGCGCAGGGAGGCCGCGATTACGACGAGGTCTACATCCCCGACACGCTGATGTACAACGTTTATCTTCTGCCCTTCCACGCTGCCGTCAAAGCCGGCGTTGGCTCCGCCATGAGCGCCTACATGGACTTGAACGATGTCCCCGCCACTGGCAATCGCTGGCTGCTCACCGATGTTCTTCGCGATCAATGGAAATTCCAGGGTTTCGTTGTCAGTGACGCCGACGCCGTAAAAAGCCTCAAAGTCCACGGCTACGCCAAGGATTTCGCCGATGCCGCTAAGCGCGCTCTCGACGCCGGCGTCGACATGGAAATGGCCCTCACCAACAACGCGTACTCCGACCATCTCCTTAACCTCGTGCAAACCCACCAGGTCACTGAAAAGCAAATCGATGACTCCGCCCGCCGCATCCTCGAAATGAAAATCCGTCTCGGTCTTTTCGAACATCCCTTCGTCGACGAAGCCCCCGCCACGCGAGTCCTCGCCGATCCCGCGCATCGCACCGCCTCCCGCGAAGTCGCTGAGCGCACCGCCGTGCTTCTCCGCAACGAAGGCAACCTGTTGCCCGTGAGCAAGACCGCCTATAAAAGGGTTGCCGTCCTCGGCCCGCTCGCGGACTCGCAAATCGACACCCTTGGTCCCTGGTCCATTCGTCCCGACGTGCAGGAAACCGTCACCATCCTCGCGGGCATCCGCAACAAACTCGGCTCACAAGTTGAACTCAACTACGCTCCCGGCGTTCAGATCGCTCGCAAGTTTCCTTCGTTCTTCGATGATCTTCTCCACCTTCCGCCGGTCAAACCCTGGCCTGCCGACCAAGCCAAAGACGAAATGTCCAAAGCCGTCAATCTCGCCGGTTCCTCCGACCTGACCGTTCTCGTCCTCGGCGAAGCGCAGAACATGATCGGCGAAGCGGCCTCCCGCGAATCCCTCGATCTTCCGGGCCAGGAAGAACAACTTCTCGAAAACGTGGTCGCCACCGGAAAACCCGTGGTTCTTCTTCTCATGTCCGGCCGCCCGCTCAACATCAAGTGGGCTGTCGAGCATGTGCCTTCGATCCTCGAAATTTGGTACCCCGGCACGCAGGGTGGCAATGCCGTTGCCAATCTTCTCTTTGGCGATGCCGTTCCCGGCGGCAAACTCCCCTTCGCCTGGCCCCGCGACAATGGCCAGATCCCCATCAACTATGCCCACAACACCACTCAGCAGCCCGAACGTCAGAACCGCCGATACTGGGACGAAGAAAGTACTCCGCTTTTCCCCTTCGGCTACGGCCTCAGCTACTCCACTTTCCGGTTCTCCAACCTGAAGCTCTGCTGCGATTCGCTCAAGCTCGGTGAAACTCTCGATGTCACGGTCGACGTCGAAAACACCGGCAACATTTCCGCCGATGAAGTCGCGCAGCTCTACATCCATCAGCGTTACGGCAGCACTTCTCGTCCTGTCCGCGAACTCAAAGGCTTCCAGCGCGTCACCCTGGCTCCGCACCAGAAGAAGACGCTGCACTTCACCGTGGGGAAAGACGAACTCTCCTATTGGAGCACCGCCAAAAAATCCTGGACTCAGGAGTCCTCCACCTTCGACATTTGGCTAGGCCCCGATTCCACCGCCAGCCTCCACTCCGCCTTCACCGTAACCGAGTGAGGCTTTCGCTCTTTCCTCTGTAGCGGCCGGTCGTTAGACCGGTCAGCGAGTCCGCGAGCGCCTTGATAATTCCACGGCGGCCGGGTGCCCCAAATGCCGTCTTTGCATGTAGGTCCCTGCGTCTTGTCTCGACTCCTTTGCCGCGACCACTCGTGATTGCCTCACTACTCGCAAGCATCTCCGCGCCCTCAGCGCTCTTCCTCCGCGAACTCTGCGTTAATTCTCTCTTTTTTTCCTCTTTTTCTTCCCCGAACAACGCACCACTCTTCCTACACATTCCTACTGCGCCAACGCCGCCGCAATTCCCGCTTCCGCCAGCGGCGCCATAATCGCATACCCTGCCGCATTCGGATGCACGCCATCCGGACTCAACTCGCTTTTCAATCCACCCGCGTCGTTCACCATGTGCGAATAATAATCCACGTACACAAATCCATTCTTGGCCGCATACCCCTGTATCCACTCATTCAACGCGCGAATCTTTAGCGCCGGCTCCAGACCGGGGTGCCACCGAAAATCGCTTGCCGGCAACACTGAGCACAGCACCACGCGAATCGCATTGGCCCGCGCCAACTCACTCATCGATGCCACATTCCCCTCCGTCTCTTCCAGCGTCATCTTCCCCGTGTTTTCGGCGATATCATTCGTGCCCGCTAGCAGCACCACCACCTTTGGCTTCAGCTCGATCACGTCTTGCCGGAACCGCACCAGCATCTGCGGCGTTGTTTGCCCAGAGATTCCACGATTCACATATGGCTTCCCCGGAAAAAATGCCCCGCGATCCGATTCGCCTCCGCTCCCTTTCATGCCCCAACCTTCCGTAATCGAATCGCCCATAAACACCACGCGCGTCTCACCGCCTTTCGGAGCGCCCAACTCCTGATTGGCCCCTCGGTATTTCGCCAGAAACGCCCAATCGTTGAACATCCGCTCAATCTCGGACTTCTGGTACGGCGTCAGTTGATCGCAAGCCGAGTTTGCCGCTCCCTCCTTAGCGTTTTGCGCGCTGTTGGCTGCCGGTGCTTGCGCCCGCGCGGCAACCCCGCAAAGACAAATGCTTATCGCCAAGCTCCAATACACCGCACCGCACAGTACTCTGTTGTTCCGCATCACGATCATAGTGGGCTCCCCCGTCTCGCCGCCCTATCCTTTGCGCGCACCTTCGCGCACACGGCGAACCTGCCATTCTAATGGATTCACACCACGGGAAGGGAAGCCGCCAAGGAGGGATCATCCCCCGCCCGGCGTGGATCCGCCTTACTCCACGCCGGACGAGAGACAGGGGTCAGAACGTAAGCTTCAGCGAGAGCTGCACCACCCGCACCGACGAATCGAACCCGAGGAAGTTTCCGTACGGGCTCGTTGGTACTCCTTGCATGCCCAGGATTTGACCGAATTGCGGGCTGCCCACTTCCGTATCCGGCAGGTTGAAGTTCGGATGGTTGAATACGTTGAACGCCTGCGCTCCCAGTCCAAAATTGAACCGCTCGCCAATGTTAAAGGTCTTGAACAGCGCCATGTCGAAGTCCACGTAACCCGGGCCGCGGAATTGGTTGCGTGTCTGGTTGGGATATTGCGTGTATGCGAACCCCGTTGCTGCCGTATTCGCGAACGCGTTCGCATTCAAACACGGCGTCAGCTTGGTGACATTCGTTGTTACTGCACCCATGCCGCACGAATTCTGCGCTCCGCCTGAGATCTGTTGCGCCACGATGCCTGTGAAGTTGTTCTGCGCAAGGTCTCCGAACGCATTGGCGTCCAGCACCGTGAACGGCAATCCGCTGCGCGCGAACACCTTGCCCGACCATTGCCAGCCGCCCAACGCTGCTTTGGCGAACTTGTTCTCGAAGTGTACTGGTGGCGTTACCACATAGTCTGCGCTGAACAGGCTGCGGATGTCATAGTCTGCGTTTCCGTAATTATTGGCCCGCAGGCTGCCCGGATTGACCTGTGTTTGAATGTTGAATCCTAAATTATCGGGAAACCCGCCGATGGGAAAGATTCCGCCATTCGACGTCTCATCCAGTGTGTGCGAGTACGTATAATTCAGGTGGGCCATCAACCAGCTGTGATGTTGCAAGCGGATCGATGCGGTGACCCCGTTGTAGTTCGATACCGCTCCGCTCTGAAACGTGGACACTTCTCCGTAGTTTGGCAACACGGTTGCCGCGGTCTTGATTCCGGGCACCGAAGTAAAAACGCTGTTCGTGGCCACGGCATTCCACCAGGAATCGGCGTATGGAATGTTGATGGCGTGGTTTCCCACGTAGTTCACGGAAAGGGCCACGCTCTTGTTGATTTCCTGATCGACCTTCAAGTTCCATTCCTGCGTCTGGGGCGAATGGATGGTCCCCTGGATGGAGTTGAAGCTCACCGGCGGATTGAATCCGATGATGGGATCGAGAATGGCGGACAATTGGTTGTAGCTTTTGCTCAGTGTGAACGCCTGCGAGGCTGCCTCGAATGCTGCCGGGCCCGCCGTAAACGGGAGAATACCCGTCGAGTGCCCTGTGGCGTCCAGCGGTTGAATCGTGAACAACGTCGTCGCCGGTGGATTGCCCGGGTTCCCCAATTCGAAGTCCAACATGCCCGCCGGCGGATTGTCGTAGAAAATTCCGAAGCCACCGCTGATCACCGTCTTGTTCCCGCCCGGAAGCCACGGGAAATGATCTGTGGCATTCGGCGACCAGCTGAACGCCACGCGAGGGGAGACGTTGATCGCATCCACGCTCATGTACGGATGACGAAGACCCGTGTTGATGTCGCTGCTATACGGCACGTCCCCTGCGCCACCCGCTCCTGCGACCACGCTGGGCAGCGTGCCAAACGGTCCGTTGTAGTTCGAGAAGCAGTTCGTATTGCACGTCGGATTCGAGTTGTGTTCGAACCGCAACGCCAGCGTCAACGTAAAATTGGATTTTACTCTCCACGTATCTTCACCGTAGAAGCCGAGGCCCCACAGTCCGATCGGCACATCCGTCGAAGGGCTGTAGGCCTGCGTATACGACGACGCCAGACCATTTGCGAACGCCTGCATGCCCGTCATTCCGTTCGGTCCCAGCGAAGTCGAGCTCAAGTCATTGAAGTTGCTCGTCGGATAAATGTTGAAGAAATTGTGGTCGCTCACGTCGTAGCGCCGGAAGTTCTCTCCAAACTTGAAGGTATGCTGTCCGTGTACCCACGAAAGGTCGTCGATGAATTGATACTGCGTGATGTTCCGTCCCTGCGGGAAGTCGCCTACCGACCCGTTGATGCTCGAGAAGCCCACGGCGCCCCCGAAGGTCACACCGCCATACGGAAATTCCTTCTGCCACGCATCGATGTCCTGCGCGAATTGCGCCACGTAGTGGCTCGCCGTCGCCGTGAAACTGTTGGTCATGTTGGCGTTGACCACGTGCCGCCAGTTCGCCTGGTAATCGTATGCCGGTTGGTTCGAATTCGCGTCGAACGCCGAGCTCAGTGGGTTGATCGCGGTCGGTTGCAAACCATAGTCCAGCTTGAACCGGAAGAATATGTCGTCCTTCGACGTCAGCTTCTGGTCTACACGTCCCGCTAGTATCCATTCCTTTGCGAATGACGTTGGCGTTAAGGTCACATTCTCCTGGCATGGCGCGCCCGTTGGGAATCCTGGCAAGCTCAGGCCCACGCACTCGGTTGGCTGTCCGTTAACATACAGTGGTAACGGGCTAGTCTGCTTGCCCGCCGCTGCCGCGGAATAGATATTGAACATGTTCTGATAGGCTGCTGCCTCGCTCGGATTCAGCGTCTGCACGTTCGCCTGCACTGCCGATGCAAACTGTGGCGTCGGAATCGTCTCCACGTCCACGTTCGGCAAGATAAACCGCAAGCCTTCCGTGTCCACAAAAAACCACGTGTGATCCTTCCACACTGGTCCGCCGATCGACGCCGCCCACTGGTTCGCATTCGAGAACGGCCGCGTCGCTCCGCTGGCGTTCGAAATAAAGTCGTTCGAATTCATTTCCCGTCCGTTCCAATACCATTGCGCATTCCCGTGGAACGAGTTGGTCCCCGACTTCGTCACATAGTTCACCTGCGCGCCGCTCATCTGTCCGTACTCCCCCGAGTACGGGTTGGTCACGATCGTTGATTCCTGCACTTCGTTGCTCCCCAACGTCAGGTTCGACGCGCCCGAGTTATTAATATTGAAATACGGGTCCATGTCGTTTTCTCCGTTCACCGTGAACAGGTTCGAGGTCCCAGGCAATCCGTTCACGGTGAAGTTCCCGTAACCCATCCCTTGCGACACGACCACGCCGGGAGCCGTAAACGCCAGTGTTGTGATATCTCCGCCCGCTGTCGGCAACAGTGCGACTTCTTCCGGTGTGTACGATGTCGCGGTACCCGGCTCGGTGCTGATCAGCGGTGCCGCCCCTGACACCTCAATCGTTTCCGCTGCTTTCGAGATTTCCAGTGGGACGTCTACCTGCGTGGTCTGTCCGACTTCTGCTGACGTCGCGCGCACCGTCTTCGCAAAGCCCGGCACTTCCACGGTCACTTCGTAGTGACCAGGCTTCAGCAGGTTGAAACGGAACGTACCTTCTGCTCCCGTCGTTGTCGTCTGCGTTTCTCCGGTGTCTAAACTCTTCAATGTCACATTCGCCGTCGCGATCACCGCTCCAGTCGGGTCGGTTACGCGTCCAGCGATGCTGCCCAATGTCAGCGATTGGCTTGCCGCCACGTTGCTAAAAATAAATGCAAAGAGAAATACCACCACAAAGACACGGAACACTTTCATTCCACCCTCCTCCACAGTTGGGGACACTCGCCGATTTTTCCGTGGGGCCCTACTGCAACCGAATCACTCGCTTCACTCGCTTACCACTGCACTCGCCCACCGCTTCACTCGCGAACAGCAACACTCGCCGCTTTCCTTCATTGCACGCGGCACTCCAATTGCTCCCTTTTTACGTGCGGCTATTTTTCAATCAGTTGCGGTTCCATCTTCGGTGAGGTTATGAGTTCACATAGAACGTGCCATCGCGCTCGTCCCGAAATCACCGCGGCTCACACCGTGTTTCTGTTATCGCGTGATTCGCCCTTGTGCTTTAACCATCCGTGTGGGATTCCTCAGCATGGATTCAGAAATCTGTATATTTCGCTTTGCATCGACAAAATGCTTTTTCGTCACAGAAATGCGCCATTTTGCACCATTTCTGCTACAACTGGAATCTCATCACAACGAAGTCCGCGCTGCTCCGCTGCGCCCTTGTAACTTTGCGCTAAACTCCGCATCAGACCTCTGGGGAAGGAGACCATCGTCATGAAAAAGGCGCCGTCGCTCCTCGCCATTTTCGCCATTGCGCTTTGTTCTGTCGTATTCGTCTTTGCTCCAGCCTTTTCTGCCCGCGCTTCCGGCGACATGAAAACGCCCGCTCCCGTCGTTGTGGAATTGTTCACTTCCGAGGGTTGCTCTAGCTGTCCACCCGCGGATGCCTTGCTGATGAAATTCCAAAACGCCCAGCCCATTCAAGGCGCTAAGGTCATCGCCATCGAAGAGCACGTCGATTACTGGAATCATGACGGTTGGACTGATCCCTACTCGTCCGCCGATTGGACACAGCGCCAGGTCGACTACGTTCTCAAATTCAAGGACAAAACGCCCTACACTCCGCAGATGATCGTGGATGGCCAGACGCAAATGACCGGTGGGCAAGAAACGCAAGCCCGCGAAGCCATTCAGCAGGCGGCCGGCCAGCCACAGACCGACATCACTCTCGCCGCTGGCGATTCCTCCGGCAATTCTCAGGATTTCAAGGTACGCGTTGGCAAACTGGTGGGCAACACCAGTCAAGATTCCGCGGAAATCTGGTTAGCGATTACCGAAAGCGGCCTCGAATCCTCTGTCAAAGCCGGAGAGAACGCCGGCAGAGATTTGCACCACGCCCCGGTTCTTCGCTCTCTTCACAAAATTGGCACCGCCAAGGGCAGCGGCGACACGACCTTCGATTCCTCCACAAAAGTGAAATTCAAACCCGAATGGAAACGCCAGAATCTCCAAATCGTCGTTTTCGTCCAGGACAAAAAATCCCTGCGCATCCTCGGCGCCGCCGCGGTTCCCCCATCCGCCTAGCGCCACCAAGCGCAGCGCTCCTGAGAATTCCTCGTTCGACTTTTTCCGCAACAGAGGCTCAAGCGGTCGCCAGCCTTCGTGGGATCAGTCGATTTCGATGCGCGCAAAATCCATGCCAGTGACGCGCAGGATGCGCGGTTTGCCTTCGAAGACGCAGAGGAACTCCGCCGTGTCTGGCATCCACTCTTCGTCACCCAGTCGAAAGAGCGAGGCGCCGATGGGATGCAGCGTTAAGCCTTCGAGCATGAGCTTGCCTTTGAGCAGGTAAACGAGCGCGTCCCCGCCCCAAGCGCTGTCGCTGCGGTATCGTCCGGCGAAAAATGCATATTCTGGCGGCGTGGGGAAGGTGCGTGGTCCGGAATATTTGGCGTTCGCATACCAGTCTGAGCCGTAGGTGACCTCAACCACCGGCCCAGGCTTTTCCTGGGAGTCGGTTTTGCCGGGCGCAGAAGCACTGGCAGGCTGGGATTTTGCGCTGTCGGCCTGCGCGCGATTGAAAACGAAGGTGTGATCGACAAAGACACCTTGGATGGTGGAAATGAAGTTGTCGCCGTGGGTGTGCTGCAAAGGAATGCGCTTCCCCTGGTCTAGCAAGAAGAGCTGCTTGCCTTCGACGGCGAATTCCAGCTTGCGGCCATTGGTGTCGGTAAACGTCCCGGCATAATCCGCGGCGTTGTCGACCTCGAGCGAACTGGAGATGGTCGGCGCCGCTGGCAGAGGCTTCGCGTTGCGTTCGGCGCAAAGGAGCCGCACGGAGTATTCGGTCACGGCGATTGGCCGGTAGCCCTGCATGGCGTTGATGGAAGCAAAGGCCGCGACGCCGCCGTCCAGGTCAACATGAATGGAAGATGCGAAAGCGACCATGCCGCCGGTGTGGCGCAGAATCTTATGTCCATCGAGGGTGTCGACCGCGATGCCGTAGCCGTAGCTGGCACTGTCGCTGAAGTCGGGCGCTTTGATGTGCGGTGTGGACATGAGCGCGAAGCTTTGTTCGCTGACGATGCGCCCGTGCGGCCCCTGTCCGTGGTTAAGCAGCATGCGCGCATATCGCGCCATGTCCCCGGAGGTGGAGGCGATGCACCCGGCGGTATCGTCCATCACGAGGTTGGGCGCGGGGGACAGCCGTCCCTGGCGCGGATACACCTGTTCGTCCCAGAAGGGCTGGTAGCCAACGGCAGCGCGGCCTCGGGATGCTGTGCTGATCACGCCGACGGTGTCGGTCATCTCGAGTGGCGTGAGGATCCGCACCTGAACACACTCGCGCCAGGGCCGGCCGTCGAGTTTCTCGGCCAGGAGCCCGAGAATGGCGAAGCCTGGGTTGCAGTAGTGAAAATGTTCGCCCGGTTTGAAGCCCTGCTCGAGGCGCGCGTCCGCGTCGCCGAGAAAGACGGCCTGGTTGTCGGGCAATCCTGAGGTGTGCGTCAACAAGTGGTGAATCGTGATGGGGCCAAAGCGCGCGTCGATCGGCACTTGGGGCAGATATTCCAGCACGGGTGCTTGCAAATCGAGCTTGCCTTCGTCACGCATCTGCAACAGCACCAGGGCCACGAAAGACTTGGTGATGGAGCCGATCTGAAAGAGATGTTGCTCGCTTACGATGATGCGTTTATCCACGTCGGCAAAGCCGTAGCCAGTGGCTCGGACCGTCTTGGTGGAATCGGTCAGGCCAAGGGTCATCCCCGGCGCGTTCATGGCGGCCATGTAGCTGGCGATGTAGGCGTCGAGGTCTTTTTCAGCGGGAGTGGTCGCAGCGGGCTGCGGCATGACTGCGCGCATCGCGCCTGTCCAGAACAGAGGTGTATTCAGGGCGGCGCCGGCACCGCGAGTCAGGAAGAGCCGACGGCTCATATTGTCGATAGACATGATTATGGAACCAGATTTTTGATTGTGGCTACTTGGTACAAAGGGATGCTACACAGGGGAGGGATTTTCGTCAAAGATTCTTGCCAGAAAGTCGCGAGTGGAACCTTCGCGGGAACAACTCCAGGCAAGCAGAGCTGCGGCGCTCCCAATGGCACCCGGCAAGAGACCAACGATTTTCCTTAGGAGCGCCGGGAATGATAAATTTAGAGACCATGCAGACCCTCGAGCAGACTACACAGGAAATTCTGGAATTGGCGGCAAAGCATTTTAAGGTGGCGCCGGGATCGTTGCATGCAGAAGACGATTTCTATAAAAAGTTGGGAATCGACAGCCTGCAGGCGCTGGAACTGCTATCGCGACTCGAAAATCACTTTCGCATTGAATTGCCCGATTATGAAGTGCAGGGCGTAAGCGACTTCAAAACACTTGCCGAACGCATTCAATCTCGCCTGTAATGCTGGACCTATCCAAATATTCATCGATCGGCGAGGCGGTGCGAGACGCGCTGGAGACTTGGCCCCGCGAAGTGTGTTTGTATGAATCGGATCGCGGGGAAGAGAAACAGCGGATCACCTATCGCGAGTTCAAAGAACGGGCGTTGCCGCTGGCGAAGTGGCTACGGGATGCGGGATTCCAGGCCGGGGATCGCGCGTCGATCATCATGACCAACCAGTCGAAGTGGCTGATTTCGGCGTACGCGATTTTCTATTGCGGCGGCACCCTGGTGCCGCTGGACTACAAACTGAAACCGGAAGAACAGTGGACGTTGTTGGGACATTCGGGCGCGAGCGTGCTGATTACCGAGTATCCCATCTGGCGGCAGCTGAGCGGGTCGGCGGGACGAGCCACGGCAGCAAAGGTGAAAATCGTACTGGTGACGGAAGCTCCGGAGAAGGTGGATTTGGCTGGAGCGATGCCGTGGGAGTCGGCAAAAGGCGAGGGCCAACCCACGTTTGTGGCACGGCGCCGGCAAGATCTGGCGTGCATTGTGTACTCCTCGGGAACGGGCGGGACCCCGAAGGGGTGCATGATGACCCACGAAAATTACCTGGAGCAGTGCATCGCCCTGACGGCGGTCTACCCCTTTTGGCAGGGCGTGAAATATCTGAGCATTCTGCCGACGAATCACGCGATCGATTTCATGGTGGGATTCTTTGGACCGTTTATTTGCGGAGCCGCGGTGGTGCACTTGCGCACGCTGCGGCCGGAATATGTGCGGGAAGCGTTTACGAAGTACCAGATCACGTATGTGAGCCTGGTGCCGCTGGTGTTGAAGAATCTACAGAAAGGGCTGCAAGCGCGGTTTGACGAGCTGCCGCCAGGGAAGCGCCGGATGTTTGAGCGGGTGCGCATCATCAACAAGGCGCTGACGAAAAGCCGGCCACTGTTGCCGTTGAGCCGGTTGCTCCTGAAGCAGGTGCACGCGGCATTCGGGGGAAGGCTGCAAGCGATTATTGTGGGCGGGGCATTCACGGAGCCGGAGACATTGCAATTCTTCTACGATTTGGGGATTCCTGTCGCCAACGGGTATGGATTGACGGAAGCGGGAACGGCTGTGACGGTCAATGATCTGCGACCATTTCGTGCGGACACCGTGGGCAAGCCGCTGCCAGGAATGGAAGTGCGGATTCTGAATCCGGATGCGGAGGGAATCGGGCAGGTGAGCGTTCGAAGCAAAACGGTGATGGCTGGCTACCTGAACGAGCCGGAATTGACGGCGCAGACGATTGTGGACGGCTGGCTCATGACCGGAGATATGGGCCGGTTTGACGCGACCGGGCATTTGCAATTGTTTGGCCGGAAGAAAAACATGATCGTGACCGAGGAAGGGAAGAACGTCTACGCGGAAGACGTGGAACAGGCGTTCCAAGGGTTGCCGGTAAAGGAATATTGCGTGTTTGCGGCGAATTACATTTGGCCAAGCCGGTCGATGGTAGGCGAGCAACTGGTGCTGGTGATTCACTTGGAGCCCGGACAATCGTTTACGCAGGAATTGCGGGAGGAAATAGCGACGCGCAACAAGCGGCTGATCAACTACAAAAGAATTTATGGAATTGTCCTGTATGACCAGGATTTTCCATTGACCGCATCATTGAAGATTATTCGGGTGTCCTTGGCGGGGCTCTTGGGGAAGCTCCCGCGTGAACAGACCATACTGCCGGTTTAGCGAGGAACGCGAAACAGGGTAAAATTTCGGCAACGGAATCCTTGTGAGCGACAAGTTCATAGCCATCGTGAATCCTGCCGCGGGCGGCGGGCGTGCGGAGAAGCTTGCCGGGAAGGAGCTGGCACGGCTGCGGGAGCGCGGACTGCGCATTGACGTGATTGCGTCGACCGGCCCGGGGCACGCGTCGGAACTGGCCCGGGAGGCCTATGAGCAGGGCTACCGGAAATTCCTGGCGGTAGGGGGAGACGGCACCGCCCACGAGATCATCAATGGAGTCTTCGGGCCACTGCGGACCACGCAACGAATTGAACTGGGTTTTCTCCCGCTGGGAACGGGTAACTCGTTTTTGCGGGATTTCACGGAAGACGGAGCGGAGTCTTCCATGCAGGCGCTAGAGGCCGGACGGAAACGGCGAGTAGATCTGCTGCGCTTGCATCATTCCACCGGAACGATTTATTCGTTCAATTTGCTGAGCGTGGGATTTACGGCGGACGTAGGGGCGATTACCAACCGAATATTTAAGCCGTTCGGGCATTTGGGATACTTGCTGGGCGTGTTTGTGAAGGTACTGCAGTTGAAACGGCGGGCGTTCAAGATGCGATGCGACGACGATCGCGAATGGGACGAACGCCGTTGTCTGTTTCTGACGTTCAACAACAGCAAGTACACCGGCGGAACCATGTTGATTGCGCCGAATGCGGATCCCAGCGATGCGATGATTGAATATGTACGCTGGGGACCGATTGGCCGATTGGGATTGATGCGCATGCTCCCGCGGTTGTACGACGGAACACATATCCAGCACCCGCTGGCCTCGCGGCGCGCGGTGAAGCGCGTGGAGTTTGACCTGGAGGGCCCGGTGGATGTGATGGTGGACGGGGAAATTATCACGGTGCAGTGCCAGATCCTGGAGATTGTCCCGGGCGCGGTGGATGTGTACATATGAGTCGGACCGGGGAGGTGGTGCGCAGCCTGATTTTGTGGGCGGCGAGCTGGCTGCATTTCCTGATTGTGGTGCCGGTCCTGATTGTTCTGGGAATGTTTCTGAATCCGCGCAAACATGATTATTTGCAGCGCGGGCTGTGCCGGAGAATCGCATTTTTTTCTGGCGCCAAGGTGGTGGCGCTGAAGGAGCCAGGATTCGACGAGAGACGCACGTCGATCTTCATGGTGAATCACGTAAATTTGCTGGATCCGTTCATGCTGTACTGCGCGATACCGCAGCTGGTGCGCGGATGGGAGCTGGAGTCGCACTTCAAGATTCCCATTTACGGCTGGTTGATGAAACGCTTCGGGAACGTACCGGTGCCGGTGGTGCGCGGCCCGAAAGATTTGAAACGGCTGTGGCGGCTGACGCAAGAAGCGATTGAATCCGGACTGAGCCTGATTATTTTTCCGGAAGCGAAGCGTACGCGGAACGGGCACTTGGGTGAGTTTGAAGATGGTGGATTCCGGCTGGCCCAACAGTTGGGAGTGCCGATTGTGCCGGTGAGCCTGGTGGGGTCGTACCATCACTTGCGGACGGAAGATTGGATATTAAGGCCGACGACCATCACGGTGGTTTTGCACGAAACGATCGACACCAAGGGCATGCGCAAAGAAGATGTCCCGGCGTTGAAGGAACGCGTAAGGCGGATTATCGAGGGGCCCGTGGAAGCCTGGCTGAAAGCCAATGGCCAGGTTGGTGCTGAGCCGGAGCGAACCGGAACCGCGGTAGAAGGTGAATGATTCCCACAACCAGCGGCGTTTTTCTGCGGCCTTTTACGCGCTGGCTTTGAGGCTCGGTAAGATGCGGCCGGCTCGGGTTTCCTGCCAAGTGTAGACGATCCGGTGAATGACGGTGATGGTGGAAATGATGGCGATTACCCAAAGCACCTGTGCCATGCGATTGAAGAGTCCACCGATAATGAGAAGTACGAGGCGCTCGGGACGCTCCATAAAACCAACTTTGCAAAGAGGGATCAGCGATTCGGCGCGAGCCCGGGCATAGCTGACCATCACCGAGCCGGCAGTCGCCACGGCGGACAGGACCACGTACGGCGTGCGGCCGCTAACGGAATAGTAGACCAGCAAGCCCATGTACAGAGCCATGTCGGCGTAGCGGTCGAGCGTGGAATCATAGAACGCGCCAAATGCTGTCACGCGATTCTGACGGCGCGCAACCTGGCCGTCGAGCATATCGAGAAAACCGGCAATGAAAACGATGATCGCGCCCGTTCGGAAATTGCCGACGGCGAAGTTGGCGGCTGCGGCAAAATTGACCAGCAGCCCCAAAAAGGTGAGCAGATTGGGGTTGATACCGGTGGCGGCCAAAGCCATAACGATGCGGTCAATGGCCCATTTCGCACCGGTGCCTATTGCGCCTGTGAAAGTTCCCATTATTATGCCAAATGCTGATGATACTGCATGGTGGCGTCTGAGCCAAATGGTCGAGAGCCATATTGGCCCGACTTGACGGTAGAGCGATCTGCCCTTAGATTGCTTGGAACGCGAAAGGGCACATGAAGAATCCACAAGAAGACCGCAGAAACTTTTTGCTACAGGTGGGCGGAGTCGCGGGTGCTGCGTGGATGAACGTACAGTGGCCTGCCATCGTAGCGGCGGCCGACCACGCCCATCAGGCCGCGAATGCAAAGACGCCGGGCAAGTTCGAGGTGTTCACGCAAGAGCAGGCGCGGCAGGTGGAGGCCGTGGCCGCCCAGATCATCCCCACGGATGATTCGCCAGGGGCGCGGGAAGCGGGGGTGGTGTACTTCATCGACCGCGCACTGAAGACGTTTGCAAGCGCTGCGGTCCCAGTCTACGAAAAGGGAATCGCGCACCTGAATCAACTCACGGCGGAGAATTACGCGGAAGTGAAAAGCTTTGCCGATGCGAGCGCGGAACAACAAGGCGTGGTTCTGCAGAAACTGGTGGAAGAAGAGAGCGGGAACGGCGGCTACGAGTGGCCCGGTACGGGTAGTTCGAGAGACTTCTTTGAAACCATTCGCCTGCATACCATTTGGGGATTTTTGGCCGATCCCTCGGCGGGCGGAAATCGCGACTATGTAGGCTGGAAAGCCGTTGGCCGGGATCCGGAGTTCATGTTCTCGGCGCCATTTGGCTACTACGACAAAAACTATCCCGGCTGGCAGGCCGCGAAGGCGGAAGCGGAAAAGAAATGACTCAAGCCAAAGTGACCTACAAACCTTCGGAAGAAGTGGATTTTGTCATTGTTGGCTCTGGCGCCGCGGGCGGCGTGCTGGCGAAAGAACTCTCGAGCAACGGATTTCGGGTGGTAGTGCTAGAGCAGGGGCCGTATCTGAAGCCGGAAGATTTCACCCACAATGAAATCAAAGTCTTCACGGAGCACATGTTGACAAATAATCCTGCGCTCCAGCCGAACACCTTTCGAAAAACGCCGGAAGAAAACGCGAGAAGGAAACAGGGGGTTATGTATGGACGCTGCGTGGGAGGCAGCAGCGTGCACTTCACTGCGAATTACTGGCGCTTTCACGAGATTGATTTCGTGGAGCACAGCAAGGTGGGAGACATTCCGGGAGCGACGCTCGCGGATTGGCCTATTACCTACGCCGACCTGGAGCCGTATTACACCAAAGTGGAATGGGAAGTGGGCGTGTCCGGTCTGGCGGGAGCGAGCCCATTCGATCCACCGCGATCAAAGCCGTATCCCATGCCGCCGCTGCCGGTGAAAGGCTCGGGCGTGATTTTCGAACGCGCCGCGTGGAAGCTGGGGTACCACCCGTTTCCCGCGCCGATGGCGATACTTTCGCAGCCGCGCGCCGGTCGCGACTCGTGCGTGTGTTGCGGATTCTGTCTGGGTTTCGGGTGCGAGGTGGGAGCGAAGTCGAGTTCGCTGGCGGCGATGATCCCGGTGGCAGAAGCAACGGGGCGTTGCGAGATTCGCCCCAATTCATACGTATCGCGAGTGGTGACGGATAAAAGTGGGCGAGCCACGGGCGTGGAGTATTTTGACGCTAAGCGCAACACGCATATGCAGAAGGCGAAGGCGGTGATCCTGAGCGCGAATGGAGCGGAGACACCTCGGCTGCTGCTGCTCTCGTCGTCTTCGCAATTCCCGAATGGTCTGGCCAATTCCAGCGGCATGGTGGGAAAGAATCTGATGCCCAACAGCGCGGCTATCGCTTCGGCGGTGTTCGATGAACCGGTGAACGACTACAAGGGATTTGCGGTCAGCCGTGTGCTGCATGACTTTTACGAGTTGGATCATAACCAACTGGGATTTTATGGCGGCGGTGGCTTGGATGCGCGATTCGACGCCACGCCTGCGTCATTTGCAATGGGCGGATTGCCGCCGGGCACGCCGCGGTGGGGCAAGCAATTCAAAAAGACGCTCGAACAGAATTTCACCCGAACGTTTGAGATTTTCTGCCACGGGACCTCGTTGCCGGTGGAAGCGAACGGATTTTCGCTGGACCCAGATGTAAAGGATGCATGGGGATTGCCTGCGCTGCGCATGACTTTCCGCGATCATCCGAACGATTTGAAGATGATGGAGTGGATGAGAGAGCGGGCGATGGAATTGCTCGATGCCGCGGGCGCAAAGACGAAATGGAGTGAACCGGTTCGGGAGCAGCAGTTCGCCGTGCACCTCCTGGGGACTTGCCGCATGGGGAAGGATCCCAAGGCTTCCGTGATTAACGCGGACCATCGCACGCATGATGTGCCGAATCTGTTCCTCTGCGACGGGAGTAGTTTGGTGACATCGGGGCGCGGCCAGCCCACAATGACCATACAGGCGTTGGCGTTCCGAGCGGCGGATCGGATCACCGCGCTGGCGAAGAGTGGACAAATCACAGCATAACTGCGGTTCATACATACGGCCTTTTGCTCGGGGCGAATCAGTCCTACGGGCTCTGGAGAAAAAATGAGGTTCACAGCGGAGATGAAGTGGCTGTCTGTGTTGGGGGCAGGCGGCCTGCTGTTGTTGGGTACATGGGGCCTGCGAGCTTTTGCGCAGAATCAGTCCAAGCCGGCGCCGGAAGCGCCGAAGACGGCAGCGCAGCAGTACAAAAATATTCAGGTGTTGAAGGACATTCCCGCGGACCAATTGATTCCCACGATGCAGTTCATCGCCGCGTCACTGGGAGTGGAGTGCGACTTCTGCCACGTGGAGCACGAGATGCAGAAGGACGACAAGAAGCCGAAACAGATCGCACGAAAAATGATCGAGATGGAGTTGGCCATCAATAAAGGCCATTTTAAAAATGAGATTGAGGTGACTTGTTACACCTGCCATCGCGGCTCAGAGCATCCGGTGGGCACGCCGATTCTGCCAGCGGAAGCAATGAAGCCGGCCTCAGGGGAACACGAAGAAGGCGAGGAAGCCCAGGTGAAGTTGCCTAGCGCCGATCAGATTCTAGACAAGTATCTGGCGGCGGTGGGCGGACCGACCGCGCTAATGAAGATCAAGACCCGCGTGCAGAAGGGCACCCTTCAGGCCGGCGGGATGGAATATCCGATCGAGGTGTATTCCGAAGCCCCCGACAAGCGCATCTCGATTTCGCACCCGCAAGGAGGGTCCAGCGTAACCGCATTCAACGGTGAGGTGGGTTGGCTGAGCATACGCAACGGCGTGCATCGCATGACGCAACAAGAGCGGGAGGCAGCGCGGATTGACGCGGAATTATATTTTCCGGCAAAGCTGCGCGAACTCTACAAGGACTTCAAGGTGAAACCAGGCGAGGCGATTGACGGGCATGCGACTTATCTGGTGATGGCACAGGCCACGAACTTGCCGCAACTGCAGCTCTATTTCGACCAGAGTTCGGGATTACTGCTGCGACTAATGCGTTTTGCGCAAACACCGCTGGGACAGAACCCGACGCAAATTGATTATGCGGATTACCGGGTGACCGATGACTTGAAAATTCCGTACCAATGGACCCTGACGCGGCCGAATGGCAGCTTCACCATCAAGGTGGATCAAGTCCAGACGAATGTGCCGATCGATCCAAAGCTGTTCGTGCCACCTAGCGACGAGAAGGGACAATAACGCGTGGAGATCCGTACCGGGGCATTTATTTATGCGGTGCAAAAGACAACTTAGAAGCTAAAGATGATGCCACCGGTGAAGCTGCCGCGGTTCAGGAAGTGCGCCACACTGGCGTAGTAGCAACCGAAATAGCAGTACAACTCATTAGAAGAGCTGCCATAGGTTGGGAGATAACGAGCATCTCCCCGGAAACCAATGTGGCGCGTAACGTAATATTTCACGCCGCCGCCAAGGCTGTAGGAAAACTCGGTGCGGTTTGGTGTGCCTCCACCGTTTTCGTCGTGGGTAAAACCGACACTAGCGGCGACGTAGGGGCGCAGTTTGACTTCGCTGGAACGAAACATGTACAGGGCACCGAACTGGAATTGGTCGATGACCGAGTGATAGGCAGGGATGTAGGTGTTGCTGAGTTGGTCCAACGCGCTGTAAGAAGTATTGTTGCGATTCCACATGAATTCCGGTTGGAAGTTTTCGGTGAGGCTGTAGTCAAAGAAACCGCCGAAAGCGGTGGCGCCATTGACGCGAAGAGAAGTGATGGGTGTTCCGTTGGAGTTGTTGTTGAGAATAATGGGATAAGAGCCGCTGGTTTCATAACCGACAAAGGGATCGATTTCAAATTTACTCTGAGCGGATGCCGGAACCGCAGCGAGCAAGAACAACGCACCCACTGCAAACCAGGTCGTGCGAATCTTCATGGATTGGATTCTCCTTTGACAGCACTTGATTAGAGTTGCGGCCATCTCTTATTCGCCCCACGAAAGGATCGGATCGATCCTGGCAACACCGACATAGCGGTGTGCTCCAAGACAGGAATACCGCAGTATGACTGCGAGCGAAAGTTCGACTCCTCAGTAAAAACCCGGAAAACGGGCAAAAGTTTCCCTGGGGCGGTTCTGCCACAGTCGGCAGCCGCAAGTCTTGGACGTAGTTACGAACGCTTATAGTTACGCTTGAAGTTAATGAAAATAAAATGTTTACAGATGAACGGCAAAGTCATTTCTTGGCGTCAGAGCCGCTAACCGGAGGCGCGCTTGGAGGCGGAATTTTGCCTGGGGCTGCGGTCCTGTGCCCGGTTTGCGAAGTAGCCGAACCGTCTTCCGGTTTTTTCTCGATGTATTGAACGATCAAGGAGATGCGGCGGTTGGAGGGGTCCAGCGGGGTGTCGGGCTTCCGCAACTGCTGATCGGCGAAGCCGCGGACCTGGGTGATCTGGTCGGCCCGAATGCCATTGGCCTGCATCAAACGCCGGGTGGAGTTGGCGCGGTCCGTGGAGAGCTCCCAATTCGTGTACGTGGCCCCCGGCGGATATGGCTTGGCATCGGTGTGGCCTTCGATGGCTATCGTATTGGGGAGTTGGCCGAGTTCCTTGGCGAGCAGTTTGACCAGATCGCTGCCGTCGGTGCTCATGGTGTCGCTGCCACTCTCGAAGAACACGCCGTTAGCGGTTTCGGTAAGCTCGATGCGCAGGCCTTCATTGGTCACGGTCATATTGATATGCTCTCGCAGCTCATTGAACTTGGGAATTTCGCGAATGGATTTTTGCAGCTCCTCTTTTAACTCCTTCATATTGTCTTTGGTGACGATGAAGTTCTCCCCGGCGCCGCGCATATCGCTGCCAACCATCTTGGACGTGCCCGTGGGGTCCTTAAAGTAGCCGCCAACGGCTTCTTGGATCTGTTTGCTGCTGTTCATCAGCCACAGGACGATGAACAGAGCCATCATGGCGGTCACGAAGTCGGCGTATGCGACCTTCCACGCTCCGCCGTGGTGCCCGCCATGGCTGACCTTTTTCTTGATGATAATGGGCGGTGGAGCCGGCATGGTTACGCAGCGGGCGGCGCCGCCTCTCCCTTATCTTTGATGTACTTCTCTAATTCCTGAAAGGTCGGCCGGTGATGGCCAGGGATGGCCCGGCGGCCGAATTCCACGGCGATAGTGGGAGGGGCCCCTTTGATGAAGCTGACAATCACCACGCGGAGGACGTGATAAAAGGCAT
>DATKPS010000069.1:0-18681 GCA_035524015.1 Candidatus Sulfotelmatobacter sp. | reverse complement strand
CGGGAGGCTTAGACCGCGCGGAGGATGACCAGGGTCATGTCGTCGGATTGCGGCGCGCCGCTGGCGAAGGCGTCGGCGGCTTGCATAATTTTGGTGACCGCGTCTTTGGGGCTTAGCGAGTCGCAGGACTTTACTGCTTCGAGCAGGCGCTTCTCGCCCCATTCTTCCAACCGGGGGCTCATCGCTTCGCTGAAGCCGTCGGTGTAAATCACCAAAAGGTCACCGGCGCAAAGAGTGACTCGCGCTTGCTCGTACGGCATATCGGGCACGAGGCCAACGACGGTGCCACCGGCTTGATCGAGGCGTTCGACCGTTTCGCTGGCGGCCCCGTGGCGCAGCAGGATCGGGGCGCAGTGGCCGGCGTTGACGTAGGTGAGTTGGCGCGACTCGGGATCGAACTGGGCATAAAAGAGCGTGGCGTAGCGATCTTCAGTGGATGCGTCGTAGACCATGTTGTTGACGCGCGCGATCAAACCCGCCAAATCGTCGCCGGCGCGCATGGCTTCGGCGCGGATGGAAGCTTGCAGACTGGCCATGGTTAGCGCGGCGGCGATGCCTTTGCCGGAAACGTCGCCGAGCGCCACCCCCAATTTCCCCTCGGGCAGCGCCAGAAAATCGTAGTAATCGCCACCGACACCCAGCGCGGTGCGGCAATAGCCGAAATAGCGCAGCCCGGCAATTTCCGGCAACCGCTGCGGGAACAGCCGCTCCTGCACTTCGCGGGCAATTTCGATTTCGCGATTCAGCTTTTCGCGGCGCGCGGCCTCTTCGGCCACTTGCGCGGAGAGTTGCGCATTCGAGAGCGCCAGCGCGGTTTGCGACGCGACGGACTTGAGCAGACGAAGATCCGTGGCTGAGTAAGGCTCCTCGGAGCGCTTCTCGCCTAAGGCGAGTACACCGAGAAGCTTATCTTTTACCGCAAGCGGCAAAAGCAGTTGCGGAGAAAGCGCGGTGAGCTTTTCGCGCTCGTCCTTGGACACTTCGGTATTGACCCAGGATTCGTCGTCGTCGAGATAAACGCGGGCGGGTTCCGGCTCTTTGCGAAGACGATCGATGGTCGCCGCGGAATCTGGCAGCTCAGCGGTAGGAGGTAACTCGTAGCCGAGGGCGTAGGCCGGCCGGTAAAAGCCGCCCTCGGGCAAGAGCACCGCGACGCGAGGAACGTGAAGCGATTCCGCAATTTTGGAGGCGACGCGTTCCAGCAGCGGACGCGTTTCCACGATGGTGCGAACCTCGTCACCGAGACTGGCCAGAATCTGTTCGGAGTTATACGCATCGCGGAAGAAACGGTGGTCGATCCACGCGCGAACCCGGATGGTGGCGCGCCGCAGGAACACGATCGCCAAAACCATCAGCGCAATCACGATCATTGCGGTTGGCCTGGTCACGCCCGGATGGCTCAACAGCGTCATGGCCGTACTGACGGCAATGATGATCAGAACAATCTGAAGGATGCGGATTCCTACGGTCGCCAGCGCGTACTGCAAACCCTGGCGAACCACCACGCGCACATCGAGCGCGCGGTGCACAACAATGACGTAGGCGAGCGTGATCGGGAACAGCAGCATGAGCAGCAGCGAGGAGATCACCAGCCATTCCGGGAACATTTTCTCCAGTTCCCCGCCGCCGCGGATCATGGAGATCACCACCAGCACGCAGGTGGGGGCCATGCTGACGCTGGTGCCCCAGTAGAGCAGGTGCAGACGGCGTTTGGCATCCGGAGTGCCGGCGTTGCTGGCCTTGGTGCCGATCGCGGCGAAGAACGTGCCAATGGCGATGAAGCTGAGAAGGAAAGTGAAACGGGTGGTGTGTTCGAGGAAGCGCGAAAGCGCGGCAGTCGCGGAGTAATTTTCGATTTCGCCGACGTTGGCGATCAGCGACAAAATTCCGAAGAGCGCCAGCAGAGGAATCAGCGTCAGTTTTGCCCACTTCCAGGATGCCGCCTTATCGGGCGGGAATGGCTCAGGAAAATACAGCCCGAACAGAAACATGAGGATGGGCCAGCCGGCGGAGAAAGTGATGCGATAGGCCACGGCGAAGTCACGAACCACCGGGCCCCAGCTTTCGATGCCGGCGCTGGAAATCACGCAGAAAAATTGCAGGGTCAAAAAGAGCAGCCACGCGGAAACATCTCGCGGGCGCACCGCTACGACCCACGCGCCGAGAAGCACGCCGAGAAAGGGCATGAACACTTTCATGAAAAAGAGAATGGCGGCGGCTTTGCCGGGGAGGGATCTTTGCGGGAGCGGGATGATCGCCGTGCGCGGCGCGCCTTCGCTGCGGGAAATCACGGAAACGCGCACGGTATTACCCGGCCGGGCCACGCGCATGGCTTCGCCAAAAACCGCGAGACCGGTGAAGGGATGGTCGTTTACAGAAACGAGCGTGTCATTCTCTTTGACTCCGGCTTCCTGCGCGAAGGGTTGGACGAATTCGGCAAGCGGCTTTCCGTGGACATACATCGGCACAAACGGCCACTGCACCGCCGGGATATGCAGGTAATCGGGAAACGTGTAAACGGTGACGCCCAACAAGTAGGCACTGGCAATGGCGAAGAGAATCGCGAGGCAGGTGTACGGCAGGATGGGTTGTTTCTTCGCGGCCATGCGTCCTGTGACGGTAAGCAAGGTAGCACAAAGGCAGTGGCGAGTGGCTAGTGACTAGTGGCGAGAGAAGAGGGCGCGGTTTGCGGGAATCTGGCGCGTCGCCGGCGCTTTGGGGACATTCGGCACCCTGTAGCTCACCCCTTTTAGGGGTGAGGCCTTTTCCATCCTCCGCGCTCCTTACCTATCCTTCGTGGTGAACGGGGCTGGCGCCTAGGAGATGAGTTTGTGGAGATGGCGGACGGCGGGGAGAATTTCGGGAGCGGGGGTGCTGCCGAAGCCGAGGATGAAGCCTTGTTGTGGGGGTTTGGCGATATACGAAGGAGAGAGCGGCCAGAGCCACAGGGATTGTTCTGCGGCGCTTAGAGAGATTTGACCATCGTGGCAGGACTTGGGCAGGGTGATCGCCAGATGCATGCCGGCGCTGTTGCCGATGACGCGTACGAGCGAAGCGCACTCGCGCTGCAAGGAGTCCACGAGAATGCAGCGGCGCTCCGCGTAGAGCGCGCGCATTTTGCGGATGTGTCGCGCGAAATGACCCTCGGAGATAAAGTCTGCCAGGACCGCCTGGCTCAAATGCGGAGGGCTGACATCCATGGAGTGGCGCATGCGCAGGAAGTGATCCACCAAGTCGGGCGGTAAGACCAGATAGCCGATGCGCAAGGAAGGGAAGAGCACTTTGCTGAAGGTGCCGATATAAATGACGCGCGAGGAATCGTCGAGGCCCTGCAGCGACGCGACCGGGTTGCTTTCGTAGCGATATTCGCTGTCGTAATCATCTTCAATGATCCAGGAACCCGCCTGCCGGGCCCAGTGCAGCAACTGCAAACGGCGCGACGCGCTCATGGTGACGCCGAGGGGAAATTGGTGGGAAGGGGCCACCAGTGCCGCGCGCGCGGTGCGGCGGCGTTGGATGCCGGCGGCGACGTCGAGGCCTTCGGCGTCGACTGGCACGGGAATGATGCGGCAGTTGGCAGCGGTCAAAACGTCGCGAGCGAGCCAGTAGCCGGGTTCTTCCACCCAGATGGAATCGCCGGGGTTGAGAAGAACCCGGACAGAGATGTCGAGCGCTTGTTGCGAGCCGCTGACGATCATGATTTGCCCGGGTTCACAGCGCACCGCTCGCGCGGTGCGCAGATAAACGGCGATGACTTCGCGTAAGTGGCCGAGGCCCATGGGGTCGCCGTATTCGAGACTGCGCGCGCGTGGATGGCGGCCGTGACGGGCGAGCAGATTGGCCCACACTTTTTGCGGGAAAACGTCGAGCGCCGGTTGGCTGACACTGAAAGCGCCGCGATGGCGTACCCAGGGCTCGCGTCGATACGCAGGGAGAGCCAGCGAGGAACGCGCCAGTCGCCGCGAGGGGGAGCCAAGTTTTTGCGGAGAGGAGGGCGGCTCGTTGGACGTGGCGGGCTGGGCGGGCAGGGACCGGGAAACAAAGGTGCCGGAGCCAACGCGCGCTTCAAAGTAGCCTTCGGCGAGCAGCTGCGCATAGGCATTGAGCACGGGAATACGCGAGATGCCGAGCTCCGCGGCTAAGGCGCGGCTAGAGGGGATGGGCTGGCCGGAACTGAGGGTGCGGGCCACGATGATGGAGCGGAAGGCATCGTAGATTTGGCGGTGCAGCGGGCGGGCGGCATGACGGTTGACGGAAAGAACCGGGGGGAAAGCGGGCGCGGCGCTCCTCATAAAGGGACTATAGTGGTTATATCAAAAAGGCGTCAAGTGGATATTGATGGCGACCACTTTATGGTGTGAAATCAACGCACCCTTCGAAGAACACCGGTGGCCTCCCGAAATGGCGCGGATTCCCACTGGTGTAGAAAGGCAGTGGCTAGTGACGAGCGGCAAACGGTGCTGCGGTTGACTAAAGCGATGCTAAGGAGAAAAGAAGACCATGTTTGAAAAGACCGAGATGCAAACACCGGAACTGCTTCCGCAGATCGAAGAGATGCTGGCCAAACGCTCGCGCATAGCCATCAAAGCGCGGGGAAGAATTCTGTTCGTGGATCCCACGGACATTGTGTCGGTGCAGGCGAAAGGGAATTATGTTTCGGTGCGGCGAACCGGGGGAACCGAGTTGCTGCGGGAGTCGATGGCGGTGGTGGCGGAGAAACTGCGGGCGTATGGTTTTGTACGCATTCACCGGTCCGTCATTATCAATACTTTGTTTGTGGAAGAAATCGTCAATCTGAGTTCCGGAGACAATGTAGTACGCATCAAGGGCGGTTTGGAGTTTCCGGTGTCGCGCACGTACAAAGAGAATTTGCGTGCGATCACACCGTTGTGGATCGGGGTCACTGGATTCCGTGCGGAACCGCGCGCGGCAGTTCCGCGGTAAAGCAGCGTTAAAAACAATTCCTCGTGGCACAGACACTCTTGTCTGTGCACGCGAGCCAAATGCAGCAGAATCAGCACAGGCAGGAGTGCCTGTGCCACGAAATTCGCCTCTAGCCCGCTTTTTCCGCAAGCTGTCAAGTCTGTGCTACTGGTTGGCGGCGTTGCAGCGTTGGCGGACCGCGGCGAGGAAGCCTGCTTTGTCTTTGCGCATCTGGCGGACCAGCGCCTGATTCTCGGTGCGCTCGTGGGCCGCAGCCCAAAGAACCATTTCGGTGAGCACTGGGGCGAGGTCGATGCCCTTGGGAGTGAGCAGGTAAATCAGTTTGCGGCCGTCGTTGGGATCGGGTTGCGTGGTAATGATGCCGTGGGATTCCAGGCGGCGCAAACGATCGGCGAGAATATTGGTGGCAATTTTTTCGTAGGAGCCCAGAAATTCCTTAAAGGTGCGGGAGCCGCGCAGCATCATGTCGCGAATGATCAGCAAGGACCAGCGATCGCCCAGCATTTCGATGGAAGCGTTGAGCGGACACCCGGAACGGCGTTTGGGAGTGGGCTTGTTTTTTGCCATCTACAAAGAATATCGCAAAATGACTTGCAATTAGCAAGCTAGTCGGGCAAATTGGCGGAACGCAGAAATGCGCAAGAGCCGAATCGGGAGGAAAGAAGCGATGAGCGGAGTGCGAGTGCTGGTGGGAACGCGCAAGGGGGCGTTCATCCTGACGTCCGATGGGAAGCGCGAGAAATGGAGTATCGAAGGGCCGCACTTTGCGGGCTGGGAGATTTATCACCTGAAGGGATCGCCGGTGGATCCCAACCGCATTTATGCGTCGCAAACCAGCGGCTGGTTCGGGCAATTGGTGCAGCGTTCGAGGGATGGGGGCAAGACTTGGGAAGTCCCGGGAGGCGAGCAGCCGCCGGCCTTTCCGGCACGCGCAAGCAACAAATTTGTGTATGACGCTTCCGCGGAAACGGGTATGCCACTGACCACCCACCAGTGGTACGACGGCACGCAGCATCCCTGGGAGTTCAAGCGCGTATGGCATTTTGAGCCGTCGCTGCACGATGCGGATACCGTGTATGCGGGAGTGGAAGACGCCGCGCTTTTCCGGAGCACGGACGGAGCCGAGTCGTGGCAGGAAATCCCGGGCCTGCGCGGCCACGGTACAGGGCCGAAGTGGCAGCCAGGAGCGGGAGGGATGTGCTTGCACACGATCATCCTGGATCCCGCAAATCCCGAGCGCATCTACATCGCAATTTCGGCCGCGGGAGCATTTCGCACCGACGACGGAGGCAAGAGCTGGAAGCCGATCAATAAGGGTTTGTATTCAAAATACATTCCGGACCCGACCGCGGAAGTGGGGCATTGCGTACACCATGTGGCCATGAATCCGCGACGCCCGGACGTGTTGTTTATGCAGAAGCATTGGGACGTGATGCGCAGCGACAATGCCGGGGACCAGTGGACCAAGATCAGCGGAAACTTGCCCACGGATTTTGGATTTGCGATCGATGTCCACACGCACGAACCGGAAACCGTTTATGTGGTGCCGATCAAGAGCGATTCGGAACATTTTCCCCTGGACGGAAAGCTGCGCGTGTACCGCAGTAAATCCGGCGGAAATGAGTGGGAAGAATTGAAGAAGGGCTTGCCGGAGCGTGATTGCTATGTGAACGTGCTGCGCGACGCCATGGCCGTGGATCAGTTGGATGAGTGCGGTGTCTATTTCGGAACCACCGGCGGGCAAGTGTATGTGTCCCCGGATGGCGGCGACACGTGGAACGCGATTGTGCACGATCTGCCGGGAGTGCTGTCGGTGGAAGTGCAGACGTTGTCATGATTCGCGTGGTGCTGCCGGCGCACTTGCGGAATCTGGCGAAGGTGGGGGACGAAGTGCAGTTGGAGATTGCCGGGCCGGTCACGCAGCGTAGCGTGCTGGATGCGTTGGAAGCGCGTTATCCGATGTTGCGGGGAACGATCCGGGACCACGTGACGCAACAGCGGCGGCCGTTTTTGCGGTTCTTTGCGTGTGAGGAGGATTGGTCGCACGAAGAGCTAGATGCCTTGTTGCCGGAAGCGGTGGCGAAGGGAGAAGAGCCGTTGTTGATTGTGGGAGCGATTGCCGGGGGATGAGAGAAGAGTTTAAGAGTGAAAGAGTAGGAGAGTGTGAGAGCGGAATGGCCTCACCTTCGGAAGGGGTGAGCTGCAGGTGCTGCCACAGCGGCGGCTGGGCAATCTTAGAAGGTCACGTCGAGAAAAATAACGGTAAGCTGGAGCTATGATTCGCATGCGCGCAATGGTCGCGGTGTGTTTGTTGTCGCTGAGTCTGGGCGTTAGTGTGCGTGCACAGACGAGCGGGGTGGATGCGGAGGGCCATCCGTGGTGGAAGCATGCGGTGTTTTATGAGATTTATCCGCGGAGCTTTGCGGACAGCAACAACGACGGGATTGGCGACCTCCCGGGGATTACCTCGAAACTGGATTATTTGCACTGGCTGGGGGTGGACGCGATCTGGATCGCACCTATGTATCCCTCGCCGCAAGTGGATTGGGGCTACGACATTTCCGATTATTACGGCGTGAATCCAGAGTATGGAACGCTGCAGGACATGGATGCGCTGCTAGCGGCGGGCAGGCAGAGAAACATTAAAGTGCTGCTGGACTTGGTCCTAACGTACACCTCGGATCAAAACAAATGGTTTCAGGAGTCGCGGAGTTCGCGCGCAAACGGCAAGCGCGATTGGTACATCTGGCGCGACGGAAAAGAGCCGGGTCAGCCGCCGAATAACTGGAATTCCAACTTTGGCGGCTCGGCGTGGAAATACGATGCGCCCACCAGCCAGTGGTATTACCACTTCTTTTATCCGCCGCAGCCGAATCTGAACTGGCGGAACCCGGAAGTGGAAAAGGCCATGTTCGATGTGACGCACTGGTGGTTGCGGCGCGGCGTGGCGGGATTTCGATTGGACGCGGTGGACGTCATGTTTGTGGATCAGCAGTTTCGCGACAATCCGGTGATGGGCACGGAGAAGAATGCCTTTGGCGATCCGCGGGAGCAGGACCTTAATGACAAGAACCAGCCGGAAGTGCATGCCGTGCTGCAGCGGCTCAGGAAGGTTGCGGATGAGTACAACGCGGTGCTGATTGGGGAGACGTGGACGAATGATATTGCGCAGTTGAAGGCGTATTACGGCGAGAACAGCAACGAAGTGCACATGCCCATGGATTTCATGTTCACCATGGTGAATCGCTTGTCGCCGGAGGAATTTCGCAAGCAGATTGCGTTGGTGGATGGATCGGGCGGTTGGCCTGTGTATGTGCTGAGCAATCACGACATTCGCCGGGTGGTTGACCGCTATGGCGACGGGAAGCACAACGACCAAATCGCGAAATTGATGGCGACGCTGTATCTGACGCTGCGGGGAACCGCGGTGATGTACTACGGGGAAGAGATCGGGATGGAGAACAACGATCCCAAGCGCCCAGAAGACGTGAAAGATTCCATGGGGCGATTGGGCTGGCCGAAAGAAAAAGGCCGCGACGGCGAACGCACACCGATGCAGTGGAACGACAGCGCGAATGCGGGATTCAGCAGCGTGGCGCCCTGGCTGCCGGTGGATGAGCGGTATCCAAAGTACAACGTGGAGAGCGAAAAGAAGGATGCGCACTCGATCCTGAATTACTACCACACGCTGCTGACCCTGCGGCACACCAATCCGCAATTGCTGGAAGGGAAGTACATCGCGTTGAATGAAGACGACCCGCGGGTGCTGGCGTATGCGCGCAGCTATCAGGGAAAGAACGTGTTGGTGGTGCTGAACATGAGCGATACGGCGCAGAAGGTGAAGCTGAATTTGCCGGCCACGGGAGCGACAGGGACGAAGGCGCACACGTTGTTGGCATCCTTTGGCGCGCCGGATGCGGTGAGCACGAATGAGATTGCCGTGGAGCCGTTTGGTGCGTGGGTTGGGGAGTTGGAATAGGGGCCGAAGTCCGACAGTCGAGAAAGCAATAAAGGCAAGACCCACCCTCAAAAACCGAGGGTGGGGCACCCGGCCCTGACAAAAGACTGGTCCCCACCCAGTTTGGTGTTATTCGCTGCCCATGGCGAGGAGCCAGAAGACCAGCGTGCCGATGGCGCAGATGGGGGCAAGCCACCGCACCGGATTGGGCCGGCCAGAGCCCGCAAACGAAAAACCGATGCCGACCACCGAGAGCAGACTGCCACACGCGTAAATTTTCAGAAGCGTTGGATCGGCGGGGCGAAAACTGCGCACGAAAACCGCATACAGATGCGTGCCAATGGCGAGCCCGGCGGATGCGGTGGCCAGCCCAAATCCAATCAACGAAAACGTGGAAGAGCGAGTGCGCGGAGTTTCGTCGTTGGACCAGCGCAGCCAACCCCACACCAGCAGGATGGGAACGAGCAGCGTGATGGTGATCGCGACCAGCCAGAGTAGGGAAGCCAGCATTCCGCGGTGAAGTGAACCTCCCACCCATTATCACGCCGGAAAGAGGGAAAGGGAGTGGGCGAAAAAATAGAGCTTGACATATTCCCATATAGGAATGTATTCTCCACCCATGGCTAGGGCCGCAACCACTTCGGACGCCTTCAACGCCGTGGCCGAACCGCGGCGGCGGGACATTTTGAGCTTCCTGGCTTTGCAAGAACGGCCGGTGGGAGACATCGTGGAGGCGCTGGGAATCGACCAACCCTCGGTGTCGAAGCATTTGAAGGTGCTGCGGGAAGTGGGTCTGGTGGAGTCGCGGCGCGACGGGCGGCACATTTTGTACCGGACGAACGCGGAACCGATCCGGCCGGTGCATGAGTGGACCCGAACGTTTGAGCGCATGTGGCAGCACCAGTTGGCCCGGATTAAAGAGCAGGCAGAAGCATCGACAAAGAAGCAGTAGGGAAGTAGGACCTGGCAATTCACTTTTTTGAGGAGGAAGCATGGCGGCGACAGCACAGAAGATCGAGGATTTCACTCTAACGATCACTATGGAGACGCATGTGAAAGCGGGCCTTGAAGCAACATTTGCGGCTTTGGTGGACCAGATGGGACCGATGTTCACGAACCTGGAAGGCCAATCGTTGCAACTGAAGCTGGAAGACTGGCCAGGCGGGCGGTGGTATCGCGATTTGGGAAATGGCAACGGGCACTATTGGGGCACGGTGCAGGCGATCAAGAAACCGACGCTGCTGGAGATTTGCGGGCCGCTGATGGTGTCGTCTGCCCTGATTTCGAACGTGCAATATCGGCTTACGGAAGAGAACGGCGGGACGCTGATCAAATTCCGGCACACGGCGTTCGGGCTTGTGGAAGAGGGGCACCGCATGGGAATGCCGAAGGGCTGGACGTTCATTCTGGAGCAGGTGCGGGAACGGGCGGAGGCGAAGAAGCAGTGATCAGTGACCAGTGACCGGAAACCAGGAACCCAGCGCGCTATCGCGGGCCCGTTTTTGAGTTAGCGGGTTTGCTTGGTGGATAGGCAGTACCCCACACGCGACAACGGCGTGTGGGGCACCCATGGAACGGTGAGGAGGAGCCATGTGTCCAGCGTGCTTGGCGGCGATTTCGATGATTGTGGCGGGCGTGGTTTCCACCGGCGGGGCGGCGGCGCTGGCGGTCAAAGCGTTTGGTCGAAATAAGGAGAACGGGGAAGCGAGTGGGGAAGAAGCGGCGATGGGCCAGGCAGAAGTGACGAGTCTGAAGGAAAAGGAGAAGCAGGCATGACATCGAGCGCAACGGAACAGACGAAAGTCGTCTCGCGGGAAGAGTGGCTGGCGGCACGCAAGGAATTACTGGAAAAAGAAAAGAAGCTAACGCGCGAACGCGACGCGATTGCCGCGGCTCGGCGCAAGCTGCCTTGGGTGAAAGTAGACCAGGAGTATGTGTTCGACACGCCGAAGGGGAAGAGGACACTGGCGCAGTTATTTGAAGGGCGGAGCCAGTTGGTGGTGTATCACTTCATGATGGGACCGGGCTGGCCGGCGGGTTGCCCTGGGTGCTCGATGATCGCGGACCATTTGAATGGCAGCGTGACCCATTTGGCGAATCGCGACGTAACGTTGATCGCGGTGTCGCGCGCGCCACTGCCGGAAATCGAAGCGTTCCAGAAACGGATGGCCTGGACGTTCAAGTGGGCATCGTCGTATGGCAGCGATTTTAATTACGACTACCACGTGTCGTGCACCAAGGACGAATTGGATCAGGGAGAGATTTACTACAACTACCGAATCCAGAAGCCGATGAGCGAAGAGCGGCCGGGCGTGAGCGTGTTTTACAAGGACGAGGACGGAGAGGTGTTCCACACCTACTCGGCCTACGCGCGGCAACTGGAGACACTGATGGGCGTGTACACCTATCTGGATATGGTGCCGAAAGGACGGAATGAAGAAGGATTGCGGCCGCCATCGGCGTGGCTGCGTCATCATGATCGTTACGAGCAGAACTATTACGCCGACCCGGTGGAAAGCGAGCCAGTGCCCGCGGTGAATTGGGTTGAGTGGTTTTTTCCGGGCCGGTAGAATCCGGGTACAGACAGAACGAGGCAGAGGAGCCGGGGCGAGGGTGGCCCTGGCTTTTTTGTTGGTAAGGGCGAGTGAAAGAGTGGAAGAGTTCGATCACGGATGGAGTTGGGGTGAGGCGCGGACTCCGAGAGCGAGGTTGCACAAATGAACGAAGAGGAAGCGCTAGAGAACTACGGATTGGTGGGCAGGGAGTTCAGGTAGCTGAGTAGGCGTTGTTGGCGCGCGGGATCGTTTTCGCACTGCTGGACCAGATAAACGAGGATGGGTTCGAGGAAGCGGCCGTATTGGGCCAGCGTGGCGCGATTGCGGGTGGCCAGCGCAGATTCGACGGCTTGCAGCGAGGCTGCGGGCATGAGTTCGAGGCGGCCGACGTAGACGCGAACGAGGTCGCTCGGAGCGGGTTCGATGTTGAGGGGAAGCACGGAATCGACGAAGGGGCGGGGGACGATGTAAATGAGGCGGGAGCCCTCTTCAAACCAGGAATTTTTCCAGGTTTCGAGCATGGCGTGAGCTTCGTCGGGGAAAAGGCCTTGCGCGATGAGGACGCTTTCAAGGTGGGCTTGCAACGAATCGAGGGAAGCGTCCAACGTGGGCGGCGCGAGCGCGGCTTGATCGCGAAGCGGGCCGAGAACGCGATAGCCGAGATTGGAGCCGCGGCGCTCGAAAAGAATCGCCTCAGCAATTTCCGTTGTGCTGTTGTGGCGTGCGACGGGCGGGTCCGACAAGTCCCCATACCGCAGAGTGACCGTGCCGTCTGGGCCGAGTGTAGCGGCCAAAGGCGGATGAAAGACGGCGACTCCGCGATAAAACAGGAATTTTTCGCGCTGCGGTCCGGTGGGCGTGGAGAGTTCGAGGGGAGCCGAGGAAGTCTGCCTGGCCGCATAGTAATTATTTGCGGAATGATCGTCGGGGAAGTCGTCCGCGGCGTGCGGATCGATATGCACGGAGTTCCAGGAGACGGAACCAGGAGCATTTTGACCGTAGAGGGAGAAGACGCGGGGATCCAAGTTAGGGTTCACGGAATCGGCGTGCGGATACCACTCGGTGATCAGGCCACGGGAGAACGAGGCGCTGACGGAAACGTTCATTTCCGCTCGGGAATGGAAATAGAGCACGGGCGTTTCCATGCGGATGATGCCGCTCAGGCCGCCTTTGAAACGCACGTTGCGAAAATGTTCCACGAAAGCGGGGAGATTGGTAGAACCGGCAAGGGTAAGCCAATCCATGGGGCGGCCGTCGGGCGCGGAGATCGAGGTGAACGTGCCCCACTCGTGTGCGGTGAAATCGGGCGAAGCTGAAGATTGTAGGGCTGACTGCAATTCCTCAGGGGCTAAAGCCCAACTTGATTGCCAAGCATTCCTGTCGGAGTTGAAGCTCCGCCCCCCGGTGCCAAGCACGCCTTTCCTCAGCGGCGGAAACCGAAATGATTCCGAGCCGGTTACGGCGCGGCTGAAGCCGTGCCCCGACGAAAAACAGAAGTTCCCGCGGGGGCTCGGAAGGTCCGACCGCAGTTGCCTTAATGTCGCGGTGGAAAATCCAAGAATCGCGAGAGCAAAAAGAAGGAAGAGCGAAGTTGGCGCGAAGAGGGGTGGGAAGGAGAGGAGCCGCGCAAGGGCGGCTCCTTTTTTGCTGATTCCGCGCACAGGCAGGAGTGCCTGTGCCACAGGATTATCGGCGATCATTGCTGGGCTACCTTTACGTTGGAATTGCGGGAAATCATTTGCGACATGGTTTCCGATTGGGGAGACATGAAGTGGGTGAGCAGATTGCCTGCGAGTAGAGGATCGGAGGCGGCGCCCGCGGAGGCTTTCTTTGCGTAGCCCGGCTGGCCGGAATTGGGAATGTCCAGAGCGACCAGGGCCGCGGCGAAGTTCATTTGCGGATCGTCGGGACGCGACTGGAGCGCTTGCTGGATGCGCGCGAGGCCATCGAAATTGTGCGCGGGGTCGTTGTTGGATTTGCTGATCCATTCGTACTGTTTGTAGGTTTCCGCAAGATAGCCGAGATCGAAATTGGCGAGCGCCGCGGCGGGTGTGTGGGATGCGGAGTCGGCGCGGGAGTTGAGGGCGAGGAGAAGGCGTTTGGCGACGAGGGAGTCGCGCTGGGCGTACAGCGTGGCGCGGCGAAGGGTTTCCATGTGAACGAGCACAGTGGGGTCGGCGTCGAGAATCGAGATGGTGTCGGAGACGAGGTGGGTGATGTCGTAGGATTCGGAACCGGTGAGGCGCCAGTCGTGGCTGATCCAGGGAAGAGATTTGGCGTTGCCGATGTCGAAGGAGTGGCAGATCAACGGAGGGCCGGCGAGGGCGGTAGTGGCGAAAAAGGCGAGAGTACCCAGAAGGGCGATGGATTTGGGGAATGGATTTTTCATTTTGCCTCCAACGAGAGTGAAATGCACGATCAGTGGGAAAGACGCGCGGGGGCGGGGAGTGTTAACCGAGACGGATGTAAAAGAGTGTGAAAGTGAAACGTTAAAAGAGTGGAAGAGTGGAAGAGTGGAAGAGTGGAAGAGTGGAAGAGTGGAAGAGTGGAAGAGTGGGATGGTTCGATCGAGGATGCAGTTTGTGGTGCAGTTTAAGTCGAGATCCTTCGTCGCAAACGGCGCTCCTTAGGATGACACGTTCTCTTTTGGTGGATGGGCATACAGGCTGAAACAGGTTGCGGAAAAAGTCCAGAACTGAGCGTTTTCGTGGCACAGGCACTCTCGCCTGTGCTGATTTTGCTGCATTTGGCTCGAGTGCACAGACAAGAGTGTCTGTGCCACGGGAGTTTTTCCGCAGGCTGTGAAGCCTGTGCTACTGGGTTGGTGCGAGTTTTCGGTGCGCGGAATCGAGATCTGATGATTGTGCGGACATGGGGCGCAGCATGCTGCCCCCGTACAACACATCATTGGGATTTTTTCGGGGCTAGATCCTTTTTGGGAAGGAGTTGCGATGGTGGGTTGGATTTGGGATCGGAGGATTGCTCCCAGTAGCGCCAGGTGGAGATGTCGCCTAGATCGAGAGCATTCCAGTAGAGATCGAGCATGTGCGGATCGAGTTGCAGGATGCCTTCGCGGGTGACGCCAGCGGGAGGAGGCACCAGCGCCGCAAAGCGGGCATAGACTTGAGCGCGGGCGGGTCCGGTGGTGCGCGAAAGAAGATGCCAGAGGGTGAGGCCGTCGCGGGAACGAGCTTGCGCCAGAACGGTGGCGAGAGCAGTGGCGGCGGTGTCGGAAGAGGGGTCCGCTTGATCGAAGTTGTGGAGCGCTTCGCGGAACGCAGCGTTGGCATCTTCAAAGTACGGAGTGCTTGGGCCGACTTTCGGTCGCGTGGAGCACATGGCTCCCGCGGGGATGAAGGAATCGCGGCCATTGAGATGGAAGCCGACCCACCCGAGTGTGGTGCGAATGGTGCCGGAACCGTCGGGCGCGACTTGCAGCGTGTAAGCGCAGCCCAGGTCGATGGCGATGGCCGAAGGCGTGTCGACGACGAATTGGCCGGGAGGCGCCCAAATAGCGGCGTGAATGGTGCCGACATCGAGTTGCAAGCGTTTGTGATGTGGGCCGGACTGCAGCAGACGCACGCGCGAGTCCGGATCGATTTGAATTTCGCCGAGGTCATTTTCGGAAAGCGAAGCGCGCGAGGAAGAATTCGTGGTCAGCGTCTGGCCCACGTAAAGTTTAGCGGCGGATTGATTTGCGGATAGCAATTGCGCGCCGATTTGCGGATGGCCTTCGATGTTGGCGATATTCCACGCGGGCCCGGCGAGTGGCGCAGGCATGCGAGTGGATGGCAAGAAGAAGGGAATGGCGACGGCTAACAGAAGAACGGCGGCCGCGGCGAGACGCGGGAGCCACGAGAAATGCTGCACGCGCGCAGATCGAGCAGGCGCTGCAATTTCGGCGGGCAGCGTAAGCGTACGATCGACGTGGCGAAATTCGGCGAGGAGCGACTCGAGGCGCTGGATTTCGGGATCGGGTGTGCCGGAGCGGTCCCACAAATAATCAGTGATCCTGGGCATTTCATTCTCTGCATCGTTTGGGCGTTTGGTCATAGCTCACCCCCGGTGAGCGAGGCGGCCTTGCGGCCAAGAAGTTCGCGGAGTTGCTGCATGCCGCGATGAAGATTGACGCGGACGGAGCCGTGGGTGAGTCCGGTGCGCGCGGCGATCTCGGGGCCGGTCATGCCTTCGACAAGACGAAGGATGAGCGTTTCGCGATAAGTTTCGGGGAGGGAGAGAATCGCGTCGAGCGCGGCGTGCGCTTCGGTGCGCGAGTGCGAGTTGGGAGGAACCGCGGGAGCCGAAGCTGCGGATTCGTCGGGAACGTCGGTGGGAAGTTCGTCGAGGGACTTGGCGCGGCGGTGAAAATCGGTGGCGCGATTGCGGGCGATGGCCGCGAGCCAGCCGGGGAATTTGGAAACGTCGCGCAGCGAGGCGAGACGCGGGAGGGCCTGGAGGAACACGTCTTGGACGAGGTCGTCCACGTCGGAGTAAGGGACGCGGGAAAGCAGAATGCCGTGAACCATGCGGGCGTAGCGCGCGTAGAGGAGGCCGAACGCGGCGCGATCGCCCCGTTGCGCGGCGCGGACCAGCGCGTCTTCGGAAGCCGCAGGGGTGGCTACCGGTGGATTCATGGGCAGCGTACCGGGAAGTGGAGTGCAGAGTCCAAGTTGGGCAGCCACGTGCGGGATTCAGCCTCTCATAAAAGACGCGGGAGGGGGAGAAGTGTTAACAGGGGCGAGCGTTTAATGGTGGAAGAGTTTAACAGTGGTAGAGGAAAGGCCTCACCCCTGGAAGGGGTGACCTACAGGTGCTGCGGGCGCGGGAAGGGAGCTGCTGATACAGTAGAGAGATGCCGAAAGAAATACGGAAGTTTGAGCCGCACCGGTGGCTGAGGAGCGGGCATGCGCAAACGATTGGCGCGGCATTTGCGCCGAGGACCTTCGCGCTGCCGCGCGGCGAGGAGCGCGTGTTTCGGGTAGATGACGAGACGCAGCTACAAGGGGTGGGTCATTGGCAGGAGGGCCGGCGGCGGGATTTGCCGGTGATTGTGATCGTGCATGGATTGGAAGGCTCGTGCGATTCGAATTACGCGCGAGGGATTGCGGATAAGGCTTGGGCACGGGGATTTCACGCGATCCGGCTGAATCAGAGGAACTGTGGAGGAACCGAGCGGCTGACGCCGACCTTGTACAACAGCGGATTGAGCGACGATTACCGCGCAGTATTGCTGGAATTGATTGCGGAGGGATTCGAGAAGATTTTCTTCGCAGGCTACTCCATGGGCGGGAATTTGGTGACGAAAATGGCGGGGGAATTCGGGGAATCGGCGCCCCGGGAGTTGCGCGGGGTGGCCACGGTGTGTCCGGCACTGGATTTGTCGCGATGCGCGGATGCGTTGGAGGAGCGGCAGAATTATTTGTATCAGTGGCATTTTGTGCGCGGGTTGATGGAGCGGTACCGGAGGAAGTGTGCATTATTTCCGGGACGGTACCGGCGGAACGGGTTTGGGCCGATCCGGACGGTGCGGGAGTTTGATGACGAGATTACCGCGCCCTGTTTCGGGTTTCGCGATGCGGAGGAATATTACGAATCGGCGGGAGCGAAGCGGGTGATCGGGCAAGTGGCGGTGCCGTTGTTGTTGATTACCGCGCAGGATGACCCGTTCGTGCCGTTCGTGTCGTTTCTGGCGGCGAAGGCGGCAGCGAACCCGCGGGTACGGTTTGAGGCGCCGGAACATGGCGGGCATTGCGGGTTTGTGTCGAGGTGGAAGGGAACGGAACGATTTTGGGCGGAGGAACGGATTGTGGAGTTTGTAGAGGAACAGAGTAAAGAAGCAGTGCCGAGTGGCGAGAGAAGAGTGAAAGAGTGAAAGAGTGCCCACGTGCAGAGGTAGGTGGCGCGAAGGAATGTGGCGCACCTACGGCGCTTGCGTGATTCGGTGATTTTTCCCAGTCCTCGCGCGCTGGGCTAATGTTGTGTCGCGCCCATCGCGCTGTTTTGGTTGCCGCTTTGGAGTTTGCTGCTTGCCGATTTGCGATTACTGGTTACTGATTACTGATTACTGATTACTGATATCGTCCATCAGCCAAAGGGTTTTTCTAGCGAAACTTGGAAGCAGGGAGTGAGGAGCTGCGCAGGACCAGTGGCGGCGATGGCCATGACGTCTTCGCAGCGGATGCCGAATTCGCCGGGGATGTAGATGCCGGGCTCGTTGGAGAAGGTCATGCCGGGTTCGAGGATGGTTTTGCTGCCGCGAACGAGATAGGGATGCTCGTGGCCGTCCAGGCCGATGCCGTGGCCCAGGCGGTGCGTGAAGAATTTATAGTCGGGGCCGAAACCGGCGGAAGTGATTACGTTGCGGGCAGCGTCATCGACGGAACCGGAGAGTTTGCCGGCGCGCGCAGCGTCGAGCGCGGCATTTTGCGCCTGGCGCACGGTGTCGTAGGCGCGCTGTATCCTTTCGGTGGGCTGGCCGAGGATGCCGGTGCGCGTGACGTCGGACTCGTAGCCTTCGACTAAAAAACAGCCGCCGTCGATCAAGACCACATCGCCTTCTTTCAGGTTGTGAGGTTGTCGCGAGCCGTGAGGAAGGGCAGCGGAGGCGCCGAGCAAAACGAGCGCATAACCACGCAGATTCATCTTGGCGTAACCGCCGGTGACCATGCGGCTGATTTCTTCTTCAGACATGCCTTCTTTCAAATTTTGAAAAACGAGGCGGTAAACGTCGCAGGTGGCTCCGCAAGCGAGACGCTGGAGTTCTAGCTCGTGCGCGGACTTTACGGCGCGGCAGCCGATGGTGATGGGATCGGCGGAGACGCAATCGAAAGCGGGAGCGTCGGCGCGGAAGTGATCGTAGAAGGTGAAGGGCAGCGCTTCGTCGATGCCGATGCGGCCCGACCGGATGTTGCGATCGGCGAGGGATGTGGCGATGAGCTTGGTAGGACTCTGGTCTTCTTGCCACACGCGAACTTCAATGGGATAGCGCATAAGTTCGCGCATACGGGCTTCTTCGAAGGCGGGAGAAATGAGAATGGGCTGCCCGGTGCGCGGGATCACCAGGGCGAGGAGGCGCTCGCTGAGTCCCCAGCGGATGCCGGTGAAATAGTAGAGAGAGGTGCCGGGGCCGAGCAGGAGCGCGTCGAATTTGGGGTTCAACGTAGACATGAGTTCCTGGGCATGGAGGAGGCGCGCGTGAAATTCGTCGGGGGTAATGGGATGGAC
>DATKPS010000068.1:0-20026 GCA_035524015.1 Candidatus Sulfotelmatobacter sp. | reverse complement strand
CGCCAGTTTACGGACGGGCCGCGAGGTGCAGCGCGACAGAACCCAGCGTCATTAGGTGATAGCGAATTTCCGTGTAGCCTACCTGGCGCAGCAACTCGACAAGTTCTTCCGGCCGGAAAAATCGCGCCACCGACTTTGGTAGATACGAGTAGGCTTCCGCGTCACCGGAAATCCAGCCACCGATTTTGGGCAATACCGTGCGCGTGTAGAACCGATAGGTATCCCCCAACAAGCCACTGGGAGGCTCGCCAAACTCCAAAATGGCCAGCGTAGCCCCTGGCTTCAGTACACGGAAAATTTCCCGCAGCCCTTCTTCATAATTCGCCAGATTGCGGAAGCCGAACGCGGAGGTGACCAGATGAAAGGACGCGTCTGCAAACGGCAGCCGGAGCGCATCGGCTTCCAGAAAGGGCATGGACGATGTGTCGTTTTCCGACGCGGCCTTGGCCCGCGCCCGGGTCAGCATGCTGTGAGAAAAATCAGCACCCAGCACCCGTGCTGGGCCTTTCCGTTGCAGTGCGAAAGCAAGATCGCCGGTACCACAGCACAGATCCAAAACCAATGAGTCCGGCCGGCTCAGGATGAACTGCAGTTCTTTGGCGGCGCGCGCCCGCCACATCCGATCCATTTGCCCGGAGAGCAGATGATTCAGCAGGTCATAGCGAGGGGCAATGCGCGTGAACATGTCGCGCACCTGCCGCGAGGCTTCTTGCGGGGTCTTCGCGCCTTCAGGCTGCGTGCCCTTGGGCAACGCGGACCGCTCAGTCATGACACGTCCCAAAAGCATCCGCGTGCCGAAGCAGCATGTGCGGACCAAACCGCAAAACGCAAATCGCTGCCTTCTCTGTGACCCCGTCGTAAGTTTGCGCCCGGCCCAGCCGCGGGGAAAGCACGAAGCGCACTTTCCCGAATTTTGTTTTTTTGTCGGCGCGCATCAGTTCGAATAGCTTTTCCGCGCGGACGGCAGGCCAAGCCGGAAGAGGGCCGATTTGCCGGACCAGCGCGATGATGCGCGCGACGTCGTCCGGCGGTGTCTGAATGGTTTCATGCCCGAGGAGCGCGGCGCACATCATGCCCCAAGCCACCGCTTCTCCGTGTTGGAACTTTTTGTAGCGTGTCGCGGCTTCCAACGCGTGAGCAAAGGTGTGACCGTAATTCAGGATCTCGCGCAGGCCCGATTCCCGTTCATCGCGGCTGACGATCCGTGCCTTAATTTCAATGGAGCGGCGAATGACGTGTTCCACTGCACGAGGTTCGCGCGCTAGAATGCTCTGGATGTTTTGCTCCAGGTAGGCGAACAGCCTTGCGTCGGAAATCACGCCATATTTGATGATTTCCGCCAAGCCCCCGCGAAATTCTCGCGCTGGCAGGCTGGCAAGAACCTCTGGATCCACCAGCACCAAGCGGGGAGGATAAAACGCGCCGACCAGGTTCTTCCCTTCCGGCAGATTCACCCCGGTCTTTCCGCCCACGGCACTGTCGACCTGTGCCACCACGGTGGTAGGCACTTGCACGAACTGCACCCCGCGAAGGTACGAAGCCGCCACAAATCCGACCACGTCGCCAACCACTCCACCACCCAGAGCGATGAGCAGCGACTTGCGGTCCGCTCCGCCGCGGACCAACTTGCGAGCGATCGCCTCCACCGTGTTCAGATTCTTTGCCGCCTCGGCATCATTAAACAAGTGCAACCGTGTACTCTTTTGCGCCAGCAATCCGTGTTGTGCCTGCTTGCCCAGTGCGCGCCACACCCGAGGTGAAGTGACAATGTGCACACCAGAAAATTTGCCGAGCCGGCCGATCTCAAGCACGGCCTTTCGCAAGATCCCTCGTTGGCAACGCACGAAATAATCGCCAGACGCGGCGCGAACACGGACATCTCCATACATAGCGTTTGTCGTCATTGCGCGTGAATTTCTCTAATGTAGCACACGGCTTGCGCATGCCGTGAGACCGCCTCCGTTTCCTCTGCGGACCTCAGTGGCCCCTGTGATGAAGGCACCAAGCGGCCGCACACCTCGATGACCTGCAACACCTCCGCCACGCAAAATTGTTCGTGCTACCATACTCCTCGAAGAAGGCCGGTTATGACGCTCTCCCAGAAAACCTATCACGTCGACTATGCCGTGATCGGTGCGGGTGTGGCGGGAATACGCGCAGCCATTGAATTGAGCCAGTCTGGCAGCGTTCTCGTGCTGGCGAAATCCTGCCTCAGTGAATCCGCTACCGCTTACGCGCAGAGCGGAGTCGCCGTCGTCCTCAGCGACGAAGACGAAATTGGTCTGCACGAGCAAGACACCCTCAACTCCGGTGAAGGGCTGTGCGATCCGGAGATGGTCGCGCTGCTCGTAGAAGAAGGGCCCAAGTTTATCCAGCAGCTGATCGAATGGGGCACCGACTTCGAGAAGGCCGGAACGAAACTAGCATTCACGCGCGAAGCCGCCCATAGCCGTTCCCGGATTTTGCACGCCCGCGGAGATTCCACCGGCCGGGAGATCAGCCGAGCGCTCTTAGCGCGGGCGCACACGATTCCTCATCTGCATTTGCGGCCACACGCCTTCACCACACGGTTGCTGCTCGAAAAAGGCCGGGCGCTGGGCGTGGAGTTCCTCGACGAACACGATGGCACCCTGCATGAATTGCGTGCCGGCGCGGTGTTGCTAGCCACCGGCGGTATGGGCCAACTCTACCAAGAGACCACCAATCCGGAAGTGGCCACCGGCGACGGTGTCGCGATCGCTTATGACGCGGGCGCGGTGCTCTCCGACCTGGAGTTTGTGCAGTTTCATCCCACCGCTCTCCATATTTCCGGCGCTCCAAGATTCCTCCTGAGCGAATTACTTCGCGCCGAGGGCGGACTGCTTCGCAATATTCATCTAGAACGCTTCATGAAGCGCTATCACGAAGCACAGGAGCTTGCGCCGCGCGATGTGGTCGCCCGCGCCATCATCAGTGAAATGCACCGGACCAACAGTCCGCACGTGTACTTGGATATGACTTCCAAGCCCAAGGAATTTTTCGAGAAACGCTTCCCGCAGATTTATGCCACCTGCATCACCTATGGCGTCGATCTCTCCTCGGACTTGGTACCCGTTAGCCCCTCGGCGCACTTCGCGATGGGCGGAATAAAAACAGACATTTGGGGACGCACCTCCATACCCGCCCTGTATGCCGCCGGAGAGACCGCCGCCACGGGAGTTCATGGAGCGAATCGCTTGGCCAGCAATTCCCTGCTCGAAGGCCTGGTCTTTGGAGCCCGCGCGGGCATCGCCATGATGCAAGACGCGCCCGGCTCCAAGAAAACTTCCGCGCATTTACCCGGGGCCCTCGCACCCAAGACCTGGGATCCCGCTGAGAAACATGCGGAAAAGCCGAAAACCAAATCGGCCAGCACCATGGCTCGCGAAAAGCTGGCCGAAATCATGTGGCACCACGTCGGTATTCTCCGCAACGGCAAAGAATTGAAAGCGGCCCTCGAGGCTATCAGCGCGCTGGAGCTACCCCGCGCCGAAAAAGATACGCGCTCCGGCCACGAACTGCGAAACCTGCACACCTTAGCCCGCCTGGTGGCGCAATGCGCTTTGGCTCGCGAGGAGAGCCGGGGTAGCCATTACCGCGCGGATTTTCCCTATCGGGATGACGACCGCTTTCAGCAGCATTCGTTTGTCGTCAAGAACGCACCGCAGAAACCGCCGCGGTCCCCGGAGGTAACGGAGGGCCAACGCAGCTTTCACGCCTGAGGCGCACCGTTCAGCGCGCACCAAGAAGCCACTATCAGCCAAGCCTCCGTTAGCTCTGCGGCAACTCCGCTACCTCTGCGCTAATCTCTTTCTTCGCCCCGTGTCCGCACCATTCCTGCGTCTCGCCGCAATCCCCACCCGAACCTGTAGCTCACCCCTTCCAGGGGTGAGGGTTTTCCCCTCCACTCCCACAGAGGCGCACATCATAACCGCCCACTATTTCTTCTGTAATTCCTGGACAGACACCAGGATCGTGTGGCCGACAATGGCCAAGGTCTTCGGGCTAATCTTATCCAGGGTGTCCTGGGGAGTATGCCAATACGGCACGTCGTGCGCGGCATCCAAATCGATGATATCCACGGACGGCACGTTGCGTTTTGTGAACGAAAAATGATCGTCGCTAATTTCTGTCGTGGTATCCGCCACGAACACATCGCCGTAGCCAAGTTTCTGGCCGGTGGCCCACACTAAATCCGCCAGCCACTTGGTCGATCCCGCCTCCCGCCGGAAGTGCGGCGTCTTCCCGCCCACCAGATCCGCAAGGATAAACGCCTTGATCTTTGGCAACTGCCCACTCTGTGCCAACTGCGCCGCCATCTGACGGCTTCCATACGTGTTGTCAGGATCCTGCCACTCGGTGTTGAAGGCTTCTTCCGCGTCAAAGAAGGCGATCCACACCGCGTATTTCTGCGCGGGCTGCGAACACAGCAAACGCGCAATTTCCAGCATGACCCCGGTCGAGGAACCGGCATCATCTGCCCCGACAAAGTTGGCCATTTTCTTGGTGTCGTAATGCGTCCCCAGCAGGATGATGCCCTGCTCTTTTCCTGGAATTTTGACCAGGATGTTCTTCATGGGCACCCGGCCGTCGGGCGTGTCCGCGGAAAACGAATCGGTGTCCACCTGGCAGCCGTACGATTTCAACTCACTCACCAGATAATCCTGCAATTTCGAGATGGCTGCAGAACCGGGAGGGCGTGGCCCAAAACTTACCTGCTTTGCCACTTGGTCGTAGGCGAGCTTACCGTCAAACCCGTCCGTCTTATCCGGAGAAGGCGCGGCGTCCGCGGGCGAAATCAGCGGAGCACTTCCTGCAACCGTACTCATGAAAGGGGGCTGCGGCTGTTCCGGCTGCGAGTTACTGCTCGATTTGCAGCCCAACGCGGAGAACCAGCAGGTAATCAGGAAGCACAGCAGCGCACGAGGGACGGCCTTGGATTTGCTCATACGGATTGCCCGGAGGCTTCCTCCGCGAGTCGCTTATTTCTCTTACGCACCACTACCGCAGAAACGATGATGCCCACAAAGTACAGCACCACCATCGGCATCATGAAGATCAGCATGGTCATGGCATCGGGCGTCGGCGTAACCACCGCCGCCACCACCGCAATGATCAGGATGGCATAGCGAAAGTTCTTCCACAGGAACTGCGGCGTGACGATGCCGAACAGCGACAGAAAGAAAATAAGCACCGGCAGTTCGAACACCAAGCCCAGAATCAACAAGATCAAAAGCACCAGGTCAAAATACTCGTTCACGGTGATCATCGGCTTGATCGGCCCGACGGTGCCCTGGAAGCTGACCAAAAACCGCAAAATATACGGAAGCGTAATGAAATAGCCGAAAGCGATGCCCGCGATAAAAAGGAACACGGTAGAAAAGACGAAGCCCGTAACCGCGCTGCGCTCGTGCTTATACAGCGCCGGCGCCACGAACAACCAAAGCTGATACAGCACAATGGGCGACGCCAGCACAATCCCGATGTACACCCCCAAGGTGAGGTAGGTGTTCAGGTAGCCCGCCGGATGGGTGTAGTACAGCTGCGCGGTCAGCCCGGCTTGCGTCAGCGCCTTGATAATCGGAGCGGTGATCCAAGTGATGACGTACTTGGCGATGTAAACCCCAATGAACGCCCCGATGCCGATGGCATAGAGGGAATTGATGATGCGTTTGCGCAGTTCGGCGAGGTGCTCGAAAAACGTCATCTGCCCACCGGCTGCCTCCATCCGAGCCGCGATGGAGTTATCAGGCTGGTTGCTGTTGGTCATGAGAGGGAGGGTTTTCCGTTGGGGCGTCTGGTTCCGCCGGTGCTACCGCAGGGGATGGTGCTTCCGTTTCCGCCGGTGGCGCGTCCAATCGGGGGACCAATTCCTCGGCCGGCTTTACCACTGCTATATCCCCAGAACGGGTCTGGGCCGCAGCCTCGGCTAGCGGGGTCATCGCAACACCGGTAGGAGGGAGCGCCGGCGGATTGCCAGTGCCTCGGATGGCCGCGTCGGCTGCTGCGTTGGCTTCCGCCACCTGTTTCTTCAGCTCGGCGATGCGCGCCTGGCGTTCCAGATCGCGCATTTCCTCTTCGAAGGCGTTCTTGAAGTCGCTGGAGGCTTTGCGGAATTCAGCCATCAGTTTTCCGAAGCTGCGCGCAAGTTCGGGCAGCTTCTGGGGTCCAAACACAACCAGGACCACCAGGAAAACCACGATCATGTGGGGGATGCTCAGCATTATCGAATTTCAGATGACCTAGGTGCCCTAAACGAGCCCTGTTTGCATCATAGAAAGGGTAGGCATTAGAGTCAAACGACAGTTCGCGATGAGCATGTTACAATAACTTTTTGCACGGCGGGGGGTATTCAATGAATCCAGAACGACGCGGACTCGTGTTGGTCATCGTAGTCCTGGGGATGTCCGCCATCCTCGGCGGCATCTACGGACCTTCGGTGCGAGCCACTACCTCCTCGAGCGACGACTTCCGCACCTCCGTCGAAAGCTTCACATCCGTGCTGGACGTGGTGCAGTCCAACTATGCGGAGCCCGTGGACGTGGACCGCGCCGTGTACCAAGGCGCCATCCCGGGCATGCTGCGGATGCTCGACCCGCACTCCAATTTCTTCGATTCCCGCCAATTTGCCTTACTGCGCGAAGACCAGCGGGGCAAGTATTACGGTGTCGGCATGGTCGTCGCGCCCCGCGACAATCACACCATCGTGGTCGCTCCCTACGTCGATGCCCCGGCGTTTAAAGCTGGCTTGCGCCCCGGCGATGTCATTACCAAAGTCGACGAAAAGTCCACCGAGGGCCTTTCGACTACCGAAGTCGCGGACATGCTCAAGGGACCCAAGGGCACCATCGTCAAGATTCAAGTCACCCGCGAAGGCTGGACCGATCCACTCTCCTTTAGCGTCACACGCGACGAGATTCCCCGCCATTCCGTCGACATCGTCACCATGCTCAAGCCCGGTATCGGTTATGTCCGCCTCACCCAGTTCAACGAGACCACCGACCGCGAAGTTGCCGACGCCTTAAAAGAATTGGGCGCCAATTCTCTGGACGGCCTGGTTCTTGATATGCGCAACAATCCGGGCGGCCTACTGAACGAGGCTGTCGCGGTGGGCGATATCTTTCTCGAGAAGAATCAGCTGATCGTTTCCTATCATGGCCGCAGCGCACCGGAGCGCCGCTTCTACGCGATTCGCGGCAATCAAGGCGTCACCGTCCCCTTGGTGATTCTGGTCAACAACAATTCGGCCTCCGCTGCCGAAATTGTCACCGGCGCCGTGCAGGACCACGACCGCGGCCTGGTAGTCGGCGAAACTACCTTTGGCAAGGGCCTGGTGCAAACCGTGACGCCCCTCTCGGAAAACACCGGCTTGGCGCTTACCACCGCCCGTTACTACACCCCGAGTGGCCGCCTGATCCAGCGCGATTACAAATCCGTCTCACTCTACGAGTATCACTACGAGCGCCATGTGCCCGAGCATCCCACGGAGATCCGCCAAACCGATAGCGGCCGTCAGGTGACCGGCGGCGGCGGTATCACTCCGGACATCGTTGTCGAAACCCCCAAGCCAACCAAGTTCCAGGAAGAGCTGTACCGGGATGACGTGTTTTTTCCCCAGGAACAAGGCGTCGGCGGTTTCACTCGCTATTTCCTGGGTACGCGCCCGACCATCACCCACAGCTTTGAAGTGGATGACAAGGTCATGAAGGATTTCCGCGATTACTTGGCCAAACACAATATCCGTTATACCGAGCCCGAGTTCGCCGAAAATCTGGATTGGGTCAAGCGCAAAATCAAGCAGGAAGTGTTCATGTCCAACTTCGGGACCCAGGAAGGGTTCAAGGTTCTGCTGGAAGCCGATCCTCAAGTACAGAAGGCCGTCGACGCCATTCCTCAGGCTCGCGCGCTTTACGAGAACGCCCGCAAAGTGGTAGCGCAGAAGAGCGGCTCGAACGTCCGCTTCAATCAACCCTGATTCTCCGCTTTACAATCCGCGGAAGGAGACACTGCGTCCTTCTGTCCTCTTAAGAAGGCGGGGGCTTCAGCCCCCGCGCAAGTCGCACAAAATAAATCGGGCTTCAGCCCCTGAAGACTCGCTCCCCTGTTTTTCGTCAGGGCACGGCTTCAGCCGTGCCGCAACCAGTGCTGCGTCACTGCGGCTTCAGCCGCTGAGGGCATGTTAGCCGTCCCTGGATTAATCCTCATTTATCGCATCGCCGCAACATTACCACCGAGCCCGCCATGAAAGGCCTCCGACGTACTCGTCACCCCATTTACGCTGTCGATACGGTGCTCAATGCTGAGAATCTTCGTCCCGTAAAAACGCACATCCACGGACGTCTCATCGCGGCTGGGAAGCCAGAAGTCCCCGACTTTCTCGAATTGCCGAACGAAATCCGCACGGGTCACCCAGAAGGATGGCCGCTTGGCCGGGTGTCCCGCAATCCGCACAACCGCATAGTCGGTACTGTCAATCCAGATTTGCCCACGGAACAGGTACTTATCCTCGCGCTTCGGCGACGCTTCCACGACATAGCAGTGATGCGCGCCAATATCTTCTTGCCCGATCAGGTGAAAACTATAATTTGCCGGCGTGATCGAGCTGTCGCGGCGCTCGTGCCCGCCGGCGGTGGCAGCTTCGGTCTCCATCAATCGATCGAAGACGAGATCCCGGACAATCGCCGAACCGTCCTCTTTAATGCTTTCGAATTTCTTGGTATCCGGCGCGAAATATTCCATGCGCACGGTTTTCGAAGCCTTGACGTTGCCGCTAAGATCCTTGATCTCGTACACCCTTACCGCCGAATACTTGTGCAATTCCGCGTTACGCAGTTCATTGTGTCTTATGACTTCCGCGACGATCTGGTTGGCCGTAACGGACGGCTGCGCAGACGGCGCGCTATCCGCGGATTGCCCTGCCGCGTGCGGCCCCGTAGCGGCAAAACCCACCAACATCGAGGCCATAACCACAAATCGCGTTGCGCGTCTCACTATCATCGCGTCGCCATCCCCAGAAAAATTCTGGCGCCTGAACCTGAGAACGGATTATTCAAAACTGCCGGTCGCGCCCTGGAAGCCGTTCAGTGCCTGCTTCCAAAGCCACTTCAGCACGCGCGTGGCGTCGTAGCAGTAAGCTACGTTGTAACCGAGGGTCGAGAAGCAGTTCGGCTCACAACCCTGCTTCATCTCGCTCAGCTGCTTCACATCGAATTTCTGATTCTCCACGGTGCCCCAGTCGTAGTGGGCGTTGTACATCGGGAAGCACGGTGCAAGCGTGCCATCGGTGCGGATGATCAGCCAATTCTGGCCGGCGCGGCATCCCCAATGTTCGCCCACTCCACGCATGAACCCCTTCATGTTTTGCAGCCGCGGAATGGAATCAACCATTTTGTAGCCCTGGCGTTGCTTGTCGCACAACCAGTCGAGCAGATCGTCGACCATCGAAAAATCGTCAGGCCGGATGTACGTGTCATTTTCGTGCAGGTGCTTGAAATGCGATTGCTCCATCATCGGCGCCTCGTTCACGTGGAAGGTGGCCGAGATGCCATTGTCGTGAGCGATTTCCACCAGCTGTTTCACGTCGTCGATATTCGTCCGGCAAATATTGATGTTGAAGAACACCGTGTATCCGTACCGATATTGCCGGCGAACCAGGTAGTCGAAATACGAACGCACATGCTCCATCGCTTTCGGCAGGCCCGGCTTCTCTTTGATGGCATCGACCGCAAAATTGATGGTGGAAATTCCCGCGTCCGCCAAGCGATCCGTTACTTCCGGACGCAGCAGGCGCGCGTTGGTGGCCAGATAAATCCAAAAGTCCTTTTTCGCCGCGTAGTACATCACTTTATGAACAAAGTCCGGGCGCAACAGCGGTTCGCCTCCGGTGGGAGCCAGCACCCGGCACGGGGTAGTCTCCAACCAGTCGATGGCCCGCCGCGCGGTTTCCTCGGTCATGCCCTTCACGCGGTTGTCGTACGACCAGCAATAATGACAATCCAGGTTGCATTTCCACTCCGCGAATAGGTACGCGATGATCGGCTGGAAATCACCGGGCAGAACACGGGATTTCACGTACGGCACCATCCAGCCGCGCATCGACTTCAGAATATGCGTAACCGGCCAGTGGCGTTTGCCGGTGCGCAGCACCTGCTCGTGCGCCGCGATGTCTGCTGCATCTATTTCGTGCAGCAGCTCAGGGTGTTGCGGAAAAACGGGAGTAGGCAGTGATTCCAGGCCCTTCTGCGTCAGCGGTAGGCGTCGCTGCGCGGGCTCTTGCAGAAGGCTGTGTAATGGGACGTCCAGTCGGAATGGTTGGCTCGGGACTGTTGGCAATTGTGAGTGTTCGTACGGAACGTCAGAGAGTGGTGGTTGCTCCATCGTAGCCATGAATGGATCCTCTGTCTCCTATGTAAGATCAGCGGCCCCGCTGGTGTGTGCCGCCTCCGCCACCAATGCTGATCCGTTCTCAGAGTTTCAATACAGAAGAAACCCTAACGAAGCAATGGCGGACCCTGGTAACAGCTATTGGATACACCAGCTTAACCAAGGGATACACAGGGACAGCGAAAAAAATGCGGTTCCGGGTGGCGGGTACTATGCGTCCGGCGGTGTGTCCCAGGCATCTTAACAGGTGGAGAACACTGCGCGCCCGTGTCGCGTTGCCTCAGCGGACCAAGCCAACACAAAATCAGGTCATCGGCCTGGGGACTCTGGGCTGATGGGTGGTATCGTGTCTGCCGCTGGGCCGATTTCCACACCTGCGGAGGCTGTGTGGCTCCTGATTATCAAGGAGTACTGCTGCGGTGAGATGGACGCAATGGAAGGCGTGGCTAAAGTTGACACTGCCGGCCCTCGGCGGCGTAGGGCTGCTGCTTTCCGCTTTCATTGATTCGTCCTTCTTGCCGCTGCCGCTGGTGACCGATCTGTTGCTGATCGAGCTTTCCAGCCGGCACCCCCTCCGCATGCCGTACTACGCGGCCATGGCCGCCATTGGGTCTCTGGTAGGCTGCATCTGGATTTACTGGCTAGCCCGGAAAGGCGGAGAGGCCTACTACCGGCGAACACAAGGCCATGCACCCGGCACGATTCGCAGACTGATCCAAGACTATCCCATGGCTTGCGTTTTTCTTCCGGCCGTCGCGCCCTTCCCAGTTCCTTTCAAGCCATTTGTCATTGCACAAGGCGTCTTCCAAGTGCCGTTCGGTATCTTTGTGATTGGTACCTTGGCCGGACGCGGCGCCTTGTTCTTCTGTGAAGGTTTTCTGGGCGCGCATTATGGTCCGGCCGCCAAGGAATTTCTGATCAATCAGAAGTGGGCGTCGCTCGCGCTCGCCCTGGGTTTGGTGTTGATTTTCTTTTTAGTGCGCCGTCTACCGGTGTTGCGTAGAACGGAGTACTCTCAAACCGACTGAAGTTCGCGAACCCGAGCCTCCAATTCTCGGGCAATTTCCCCTGGATCTTCCGTCCCGGAGAAGCGTACCGGAGCGCCGATAGTAACCCGCACATGGCCGGGACGCGTGAGAATGCGTTCCTGCTGCTTCAGGTCGAACAGGCCATGCAGATACATGGGAACAACCGGAAGGTTCAACTGCTTGGCAAGTAAGCCGATGCCCGAGCGAAACGGCAGCATTTCTCCGGTATCCGTCGTTTTACCTTCCGGAAACACCAAAATGTTCCAGTGGCGATCCGCGAGCCTACCTGCGAACGAAAAACTCTGCAGAAATCCCGATTGCTGCGGCAACGGAAAAACATTGAAAAGACTAAGGACCAGGAAGTAGCGCAGATGCTCCAGCAAGCGCTCGAACAAACTTAAGCTGGCCGCCGGGCGCCTCATCCGGGCAAGCCGCTCGCCGCCCATTGCCGTAGCCAATCGGTTTCGGAATCTTGCCGGAAGGGCCGGCAAAATCCACGCGATGTCCAGGTAAGTGACGTGATTGGACACCACCAGGATTGGTCCCTGCAATCCCCGAAGATTCTCTCGGCCGCGAATTTGTGGAGCTGCCAGAAGGTACGTCGCGGGCCAAGCCAGCAAATAATAAACGAACAATCGAAATGCGCTTACCGGCCACTTCTGCGGCCACGTGGGATAGACGTGCTGGACCGTCGAGGATGACCCTTGCGCCAGCAGTTTCTGCAGTTGCGCCACCGTGCTTACGTCTTGAAACTGCGCCTCGTTCAAATCCACTTGATGGCGCTCTTCCAACACGCTCATCAATTCCACACGATCCAGCGAGGAAAGATGTAAGTCCGTTTCCAGATTGGCCTCGGCGGAATCCAGATGCACCGAGTGCCCCGTGATCCTGGAAATTAATCCAGCCAGCGAATCGGTCGACGCGGTCTGCGTTGCAGCACCCTGGGCGTTTTGCACCGCATCGTGAATGCGCGGAAGAATTGGTTTTTGCGTTGACGTTCTCGGGAAATCCGGTTCCGGCCACACATGCCAGCGGCGAATCTTCTGATAATCCGCCAACGATTGATTCGCAGCTTCAATCAGCCCCGCCGGAGTTTGCGACGATCCGTTCATCAGCAGCACGGCACACGGTTCCGCATTGCCATCTTTTTCTAAACCGATCACCACGCAATCGCACAGGCCCGCCTGTGCTCGTAACGCTTTCTCCAGATCTTCCGGGTACACGTTCATGCCCGCGGGCGTCACAATCACATTTTTCCGCCGCCCCTTGAAATATAGCCTCCCGTTCTCGTCGCTGTCTGCTACGTCACCGGTACGAAACCACCCATCCGCCGCGCTCACCGCTTGCGTTTGTCCCTGCTTTTGATACGCCGTCGCGACATTCTCTCCTCGCACCAGGATTTCGCCATTTTCGTCGACGCGCACCTCCACTCCGTGAAACACCCTCCCGATCGACCCTTTCACCGAACGAAATGGGTGATTCAGGCTGATCAACGAAGTGGTTTCGGTCATCCCGTAGCCTTGAATCACCGCGTAACCCAGACGATTCCAAAAGGTCTCGGCCTGTTCCGCCAGCGCCGCGCCGCCAGAAATGAACGCCCAAAACTTCCAGCCGAGTCGCGAGTGAATTCGCCGGAATCGCCACCAGCGCCGCAGAAAGTGCTCCTCTTTTGCGGCCCGGAAGTCTTCGTGAAACCGCTCGAGCCGGCCTTCCTGTTCCAGTTGACGCTCGATTTCCCGTTGTAGCGACTCGATGAATCGCGGCACCGCTACGAACACGGAAATGCGTTCCCGCCGGATGGTTTCGATCATGCTTGCCGGCTTCAGCGACTCGCCGAAAACGACCGTGCCCCTCAACAATGGAGGGATAAACACCCCCAGCATTTGGCCGAATACATGGCTAAGCGGAAGCAGGCTCAAAAAACGTATGGGATGAAACGGCTTTTCGTACTTCAGATACTTGCGAATTTCCCGGTCGAGCGGCTCGATGTTCGCCAAAACATTCCCGTGGGAAATCACTACCCCGCGAGGCTCCGCCGTGGTTCCCGACGTGAAAATAATCTCCAAGGTATCGCGCCGGGTGAGGGCTGGCGCCGGATAAGCCGAAGCATCGTGCTGCCGTGTGAATTCGCCAAGCGCGTCTAGCGGAATCGCCGAAACAGACGCCACGGCGTTCAGCACCGCGCGCGAGCAAAATACCAACTTCGCGTTCACCTCTTGCGCGACGCGTAACGCAAACTCGGCCGTGGAACCCTGATCGATCGGGACAATCACTGCACCGCGCAACATACATCCCAGAAAGACAATGATCCACTCCGCGGAATTCTCGCCCCATAATAAAACCGCGTCTCCCTTGGCGATCCCGCGGCGTTCCAGTTCCCGCGCCAGGCGATTCCCTTCTCTGGCGATCTTTCCGTAGCTCCAACTCTCCATGCGATAGCCATGCCGCTGCCGCACGGCAATCTCCTCATCGTGCGCAGCGTACGACTTCGCGAAATCCAGTAGTGATTCCACAAGTATCCCGGACACCTATATTCTGGGAAAAGCATAAGCCAAATCGCAGGAGAATGGCTCTAGAAGCAACCCCAAAACTCTCCACGTCCCCTAGCGCACGCTTGAGCCTGTGGCCTGTCGTGTGGCCCGCCTTCCGCTTGCCCTGACGCAGGAAGGAAGGTGTCTCGTTCGTTTTCCCGTGCATCTTGCCAGGTTGTAGCAGCAGCTTCACGCCGCTGGCCGCTGCGATCGCAATTCGTCAGGGCACGGCTTCAGCCGTGCCACAACGAGCCCAGAATCCTTGCGGCTTTAGCCGCTGAGGCCGTGTTCGTCACTTCTCACACGGTTCCTCAGCCCAAGACTCTTCATCCGACTTTTTCCGCAACCTATCTATACGCTTTGATAAGCTTTGCATACCTTGGGATACACGGAAAAAGTTGTCGTGATCGGCGCCGGAATTTCTGGTCTAGCTTGCGCGTTCCGTCTGAAGCAGCTTGGACTAGCCCCTGTGGTGCTCGAATCCAAAAACACGCCGGGTGGCGTCATCCAAACGGTGCAAAGAAATGGCTACCTCTTCGAGGCCGGGCCGCAATGCCCTCGATTCCCTGAACCGGTCTGGAAACTGGTGCGGGATTTGCGGCTCGAAAATCAGTTTGTAGCCGGCGATCCCAAGGCCAGCCGCTACATTTTACGAAACGGCCGCTTACACCTTGCTCCGTTTTCCCCAGGCGGCCTGCTCCGTACCGGCTTGGTCGATTTTCGGTCAAAGCTCCGCATCCTCACAGAGGTTTTCGGACGCACCGCCCCTCCAGATCAAGAAGAGAGCCTGGCCGAATTTGTGCAGCGGAAATTCGGTGAGGAGCTCGCCGATTATTTGCTGGACCCGCTGATTTCCACAATTTTCCTTGCGGATCCTCGCAAGATGGGAATGCAAAGCGCTTTTCCGCAACTCGTCGACTGGGAGCGAACCCGTGGCAGCTTGATTCGCGGCGCGCTTGCCGCGCGTAGATCCAGCCGAAGCCACGCCGCACCACGGGCTTCCTCGACATCCCACAAGCAAAAGCCCAAAACTACCAACCTGCGCGTCACCGATGCCCTGCCCTCCCTCGGCTCATTTACATCAGGCATGGGCCTTCTGCCCGCAGCGCTGGCGCGCGAATTAGGCGAAAACGTGCGCTACGGACAACGAGTCGCATCAGTCTCGGCGTCACAAGGCGTCACTGGTGAGCCCAACTCCGGCTGGACCGTACATCTGAACAACGGTCCTGAAATCACTGCCGAGTCCTTGGTCCTGGCGGTGCCGGCCTATACCGCGGCATCGCTGCTGGAACAAAGTGCGCCGCAACTGGCCTCACTGTTAGACGCCATCGAATATTCGCCCGTCTGCGTGGTATCCGCTGCTTATCACCAGCCTAGTGTTTCGCGCCCCCTGGATGGCTTTGGCTTCATGGCTCCGCGAAAGGAAGGTCTGCAAACCATCTGCACATTTTGGAACTCGTCGCTCTTTGCCGGCCGCGCACCCAGCGGGAAAGCATTGGTGACTAGTTTCGCGGGAAGAGACGCGCACAGCACGCTGTTTACGGGCGCGGAAGCAGACAGCGCGCAAATCGTTCACGCAGAAAACGCCAGGGTGCTGGGCATCACCGGCGAACCGGTCGACCGAATGGTGTGGAGAAACACTCGAGCCCTGCCGCAATATAATGTTGGCCACGCACAGCGGGTGATGCAAATTACCGAGACTCTCCGCCAGCTACCGAATCTGCATCTTGCCGGCAGCTACCTCACCGGCCGTTCCATTGCTGATTGCGCGCAAATTGCCTTTCACGTGGCACAGAATGTGCATAGCCGTTCCGAAGGAAAAAACATCCAATGAACGAGATTCCGGGGGCAAAACAACTTGATTAGCGCGTTCATTTGGCTTGCTGGGGCGCTGGCGCTGCTCGCCGGGTTGGGCGTCTTTTACCAGATCTTCGGGACGCGCCGGGATGCCCGCTTACACCCGGCGCCCGGAAGAATGGTGGATTTGGGATCGCACCGCTTGCATGTGCTCGAAGCTGGCTCAGGAGCCCATACCATCGTGATGGAAGCGGGCTTGATGTCGACGGTGCTCAGCTGGTCCGAATTGCAGAAGGAATTGTCCAAATCGTATCGCGTCGTTTGCTACGACCGGGCGGGGCTGGGCTGGAGTGAACTGGGTCCGATGCCCAGAACCGCCGACCAGATCGTGGACGAACTGCATGCTATGCTGCAGCGCGCGGCCATTCCTCCTCCTTACGTTCTCGTCGGCCATTCCTTCGGTGGCCTGACCATGCCGCTCTTCGCCGCACGCTATCCTCGCGAGACTGCCGGTATGGTTCTCGTCGATCCGGTTGCCCCCGCGGAATGGAACCCGCCTTCCGAGCACGACCGCAAACAGACGCGCATTGGCGCCAAGGTGTGCCGTCGCGCCGCCTTCCTCTGTCGCCTGGGCATCCTTCGTTTTGTGGCTTTTCTACTCACCTCGGGGGCCAAAGGCCCGGCCAGTCGTCTGGTTCGTTGGATCAGCCGGGAGGCGCCCGCGGAATCCGGGTCGGTCTCCAGCCCATGGTTTACAGCCCTGCCGCAAAATGAAAAGGATATGGCCAGAATCTTTTGGGTTCAGGAAAAATTCGCGCTCACCATCGCGAGCCAATTGGAGAATCTGCCCGCCAGCGCGTCACGCGTCGCCGAATCGCCTGTCTTTTGTGACCAGCCGGTAGTGATTCTCTCCGCGCGCACTGCCCCGGAGCATCGCCAGAACGAGCATGCCGCTATGGCCGCCACGTTGCCCCTGGGGCAACACGTTTTGGCCAACAACAGCAACCACTGGATCATGCAGGAACAGCCGGAGCTGGTGCTGCGCGCGATCGAACAAGTAGTCGAACATCCAGCATCCAAGGACACGCCTGTGGCCACCCGTCTCGCTTCTGCTCATGCAAGGCCCACCTCCTAAGCGGTCTTGGTTGTGTAGTGGCCGAACTTTAGATCGTCCAGCGCAAGCCTTCGAGCCGCGCCACTCATAGTTTTCCTACCCTCAAAAAAGTCATTCCGAGCGCAGTCTTCGAAGCGAGGAATCTCTCTTGCGTCGAACCCTCTTGCCGGGTGCCGCACCCTTCGGCTTTAAGGGCGCAAATGTTCTCCGACGGGCACTCCACCGTCGTTTTCAGAGAGTGGCTCTCGGGCTTTCTCCAGTGGCACAGGCACTCCTGCCTGTGCTCTTGGGTCACCATCTTGCCTCACGGTCCTCCGCGCTCCTCTGCGTCTCTGCGGTGAGTCTTCGCCCTTCGCTTTCTTCTGTTCCTTTTCACTTGCTAGCCCTGACCAGGAGCGGCCCGGTGCGGGTCTTGGGTCCTACTGCGAAATTTTCTCCAGCCCCAAATCCAACGTGTTCGGCCCAAGCACGCCAATCGTCACCATCACAATCAACATGGCGCCCCCGATGGACGCAAACACTCCCGTGGTACCAAATACCCTCAAAATTCCCGCAATGAAGAACGACGTAAAGATCGCCGAGCAACGACTCCAGGAATAAACAAACCCTACCGCGCTGGCGCGAATGCTGGTCGGATAAAGCTCCGTCTGATACGCATGAAAGCTGTAGGACATAATGTTGTTCGCTAACGTCAGTCCCACACCGATGGCGATGAGCACCGCTCCATTGGAAAGCTGGCTGAATACCAGACCAAACGCGGCAATGAACCCGGCACTGGCAACAATTACCGTGCGTCGTTCCAAGCGATCCGCCAGCAGCAGACCGATCATCGGCCCAATGGGCGCGGCGATCGCGATCAGGAAGGAGTACAGCAAGCTCGTCGTGATCGTAATGCCCTGCCCAACCAGCAACGTCGGCACCCAATTCGCAAAGCCGTAGTAGCCGAAGGTCTGAAACACGTTAAAAATCACCATCATTACCGTACGTTTTCGAAACGGCGGCACCCACACATCCCGAAACTTTCGCCGCGCCGGTACCGCTTCGGGGCTTGCTGGCTCCGGCAATTCCCCTCCACACTCCGTCTTCACCTTCGCTTCGATTTCCGACAGGATCTTTTCCGCTTCACCGATTCGCCCTTTTTCCGCCAGCCATCTCGGACTTTCCGGTAACGCGCGGCGAATGAACCACACAAACAAAGCCCCATGCGCGCCGAGGATCACGACCCAGCGCCAACCATCCAACCCAAACGGTGCGCGGGGAACCAGCAGATAGGCCAACAGCGCCACCACCGGTACGGACGTGAAACCGACCATCTGCGAAAACGCAAAGGCCCGGCCGCGAACGTGTTTCGGCACCAACTCCGAAATGTACGCGTCGATGGTCACCAGTTCCACGCCAATCCCCACGCCCGCCAGGAACCGCCAGAAATTCAGACCCGATGCCGTGTTCTGGAACGCCATGACCAGATTCGCCCCGGTGTAGAAGAGCAACGAGTAGGTGAATATCGAACGCCGTCCGAACCGGTCCGCCAGAAATCCACATCCGAGCGTGCCCACGAACAGTCCTAAAAACAAAAAGGCAATGAAACTTGCGATGCCGGTCAGGCCAAACAATCCAACCGTGGTCGAAGTGAGGATGCCGCTCCGCACCAACCCGGGCGCCACATACGCGGAGTACAGCAGGTCGTACAGTTCGAAGAAAAAACCGAAGCTGAGCAGGAGAATGAATTTCCAGATTGTGCGCGAACTTGGCAGCCGATCGAGCCGCGCCGCAATGTCGCCGGCCGCTCCAGATGCCGTGTTCCGAAAGGCCGGCCGGGCGTGAGTATTCATCGTCGATTGGTTAGTATAGGGACTCTTGCGTCGGATTCGCACGCAAAACAGGAGTCGATACCCGTGAAAACTACTGCCTTCGTTTCCCCCATTGCCTTGCTCGCGCTCGTAGCCTGGGTTGTGTGTGTCCCTGCGGCTGACGTCCGAACCGTCACGGTGAAAGGCTATGTTCTGGACTCGGCCTGCGCCTTTACGAAGGATCTTGGCAAACCCATCAGCAAACAGTGCGCGATTTCCTGCGCAACTGCCGGCTCGCCCCTGGTCCTTCTAACCGACGACGGCACCATCTATTGGCCCATCGCCGATACCACCCCAGCGACCGGCCAGAATCCCAAGCTTCTCCCCTATGCCGGGGACAAGGTCATCGTAACCGGCAAGCTCTACCAGCGCGGCGGTTCCAAAGCCATCGTCATTCAGAAAATTGCGTCTCCCGCGACGACGAAATAGGCCCACCCCGCGCCACAGCCCGACACAGCCTGACGCTGCAAGATCTCTTCCTCTCTTAAAGGGAATTGACCAGAACCAGCCGAATGGAGTGATGTTATGAGAAAGGCTCCTCCCCTCGGGAAGAGGAGCCATCTCATTGCGATTTCAGCCCTAACGATTCACTCCGCCCTGGGGAATCGCACAAGCCGAACCGCAAACTCGCCTTTACCTTTGACCAACAATGCCGGTTCGCTTGTATAGTGCGTCAGAAGCTCCAAACGTTACACTCCTGCGCGGCCGTCTCCCAGTTTCTCGGAGCGTATGCTAAACTAACTTAACTTCTTTGTTTGCTACTCGTGGGCGAGTAGCTCAGCTGGGAGAGCGCCTCGTTCGCAACGAGGCCAAAAATCACTTAAGACGCGGTGCTGCAATCACTTAGCGTTTCCAAAGTGGCCTTTAAATGGGCGACTTGGGCGACCCGCGACACTTACCGCAGTAGAAACGAATCCTCAACAACAAGACGCGAAAAGGCATGCTCGCATTCGTGCGGGTGTGTTCATTCAGAGTTTTCAGGCGCAGAAAGAAACGAGGGAACGCACATGAGTAAATTCGTACCGAGAGACAGCCACACGGAGGCCACCGTCGCGAAGTTCGTAGCGGGAGGGGGCGGTGATCTTGTGTTGGAGAAGGCCAGCGACCGAGGCGAAAAAGAACTCGACCTTTCGGGCCGCGTAACAAACGTCAATGGTGACGGCATCGTGCATGATTTGGCACGAGTGATCCGATCATTCTACCAGTCACTACCCAAAGACCCGCGCCTGCTCACGACACCGGAAAAGGAAGAACTGTACCGGCAGATCGTTGCGGCGCTGTCCGTCGAGGGCGCATTGACCGATT
>DATKPS010000067.1:0-17972 GCA_035524015.1 Candidatus Sulfotelmatobacter sp. | reverse complement strand
GTATCGACTTCCACCTCGCGCTGATTGATGAAGCTGCGTTTGTCGCGGTGCAAAAACTCGATGGGGTCTTCGATGGTGATGAGGTGGTCGGAGCGGGTGGCGTTGATGCGGTCGATCATCGCCGCCAGCGAGGTGGACTTACCGGAACCGGTGGTACCGGTGACCAGCACCAGCCCGCGCTGCTCTTCGCAAATCTTGGTGATCACCGGAGGAAGATTCAACTCCTCGATGGTGCGAATCTTGGTGGGGATGACGCGCAGCACCATGCCGACGTTGCCGCGTTGCTGGAACACGTTCACGCGGAAACGTCCCAAACCCGCCACGCCGTAAGCCATATCCAACTCGGCGGTTTCCTTGAATTTCTGTTTTTGCCGGTTGGTCATCATGCTGAATGCCATCGACAACATTTCTTCCGGCGTAATACGCGGCACATCCGTCAGCGGGGCAAGCAAGCCATCCACGCGTAGATAGGGGTGGTTGCCAACCTTCAGGTGCAAGTCCGAGGATTTATTCTCAACCGCGCGGCGTAACAGATCATCGATACTCAGAGCCATGTGCAGACACCCCGCAAGAATGCGCTTCCTTGTTCGAAGCTAACATCCCCCACAAGATGGGAACAACAAACCTGGGAAACCCCGTAGCGGCTTAGTTACCTAGACGACGGGACAGGAAGACGCGTAGCCGCGGGTTTATCGTGGCACAGGCACTCCTGCCTGTGCTGAGATTGTGGCAGGTTAACCCACGAAACCTTTTTCCGCGCCCCTTGCAAAGCCGAGGCTTAATCTTCCGGCTTGCGCAGATACAGCGAGTCGTAAAGCAATGCCGCCAGAAAACCACCTCCCAGCGGCCCGACCCAATAAATGCCCCAATTCAGCCAGTGGCTCGAAGCTACCGCAGGCCCAAACGCCCGCGCCGGGTTCAGCGCTCCGCCGGTTAACGGTCCGGCCACCAGGATTCCTAAGGTAATCGTCAGTCCCATGGCAAAAGCCGCGCTCGACCGGAACATTCCGCGTTCATCGACCACCGTGGCGAACACCACCAACACTAAAAAGAACGTCGCCACACCCTCCAGCGCCATGCCCGACCAACGAGGAAAGTCCCGCATCAACTCGGGCGTGCCCAGGAACACATTCGTGGCAATGTCTTCCGGGATCACCAGCTTCAAGAAAAATCCGGCCAGCACCGCGCCCAATAACTGCGCGGCCCAATAAGCCAGTGACTCTAGCGTGGAAAGTCGCCGCGTTACCCAATAGCCAATGGTGATGGCTGGATTGAAATGTCCACCAGAAATATGCCCTAAGGCGGAAACCATAATGGCGAAGGTCAGTCCGCTGGCCAGCGCCACCCCCAAAAGCCCCAGGCCGCCCGAGCTGCGCAACTGAAAATCAATGCAAACGGCGCCCGCTCCAAAGAAAACCAGCGCGAAGGTCCCCAGAAATTCCGCAAACAACTTTTGCAAGAGGTTGTACATCCGAAGGCCTCCCGGGTGCTGCCAATATGTACAACGCGATGGGGAAAGTTTAGCTGGAAAGAGAAGGAGGCGCTAGGAAGCTGCGCGCCAAGTGTTCCGGAAAGTCAGTAGCAGCGGGTTTATCCCGCTGATCCTGGGGTCAGCCCGCATTTCTCACTATGCGCAACCTTTGAGCAGAAACTGTCATCCTGAGCCCGCGTGGTTTGCGGGCGAAGGATCTCGCCCTGCAGTTTCTGCTCGGCGCCTGCGACAAGCGCAGTGTGCATCGGTTGAGATCCTTCGCTGGCGCTCAGGATGACAGGTATCATGCAGCAGTTAGGATTTGTCCATGGGTGTGGTGCGAAATGCAGGCCAGGGAGAAACTGCAGTCCGGCACGCATGCAGTCTTAACGCACACATGCGTGCTCTTAAATTAAGCTAGTTCAGCGAGCTTTCAGCTGTGAACTGTTGACTGTAGACTGTCGGTTCGTCAGCGCGCTGCCGCTACCGGCGCATTCACCGGCGTCAACCAATTGTGCCGGTCCCCCTTTTTGCCGCTGGTCAGGGCGAAGAACTCCTCTTGAATCCGCCGCGTTACTGGGCCGGCCACGCCCTTGCCAATGGTGATCTTGTCGACCGAGCGCACCGGCGTCACTTCCACGGCAGTGCCCACGAAGAATACTTCGTCGGCAAGGTAGACCATTTCGCGCGGAATCACCGACTCCTTCACGGGGATGTTCAAATCGGTGGCAATCTTCACAATGGAGTCGCGGGTGATGCCCGGAAGAATGCTGGCCGACAAGGGTGGCGTAATCAGCCCGCCGTCATGCACCAGGAACAAATTCATACCGGATCCTTCGCTAATATGGCCGTCGGTATCCAGCGCGATGCCCTCAGAGAAGCCGTTCAATGCCGCTTCCATGCGGATGAGTTGCGAGTTCATGTAGTTTGCCGCGGCCTTGGACATGGCCGGCAGCGTGTTGGGGGCGATGCGCGTCCACGAACTGACGCACACATCGACGCCCTTCGAGAGCGCTTCGGGGCCCAAGTATGCGCCCCACTGCCAACAAGCCATGTAAATCTCAATCGGCGAACTCAGCGGGTTCACGCCAACTTCGCCATAGCCACGCAGCGCAATCGGCTTTACGTAACACGCGTTCATCTTGTTCAGGCGTACTAATTCACACGCCGCGTTGCAGAAATCGTCCAAGGAAAAGGGAAACTCCATGCGATAAATCTTGCCGGAGTTGATCAGCCGCTGCATGTGCTCGCGCAGCCGGAAAATCGCCGGACCGTTCGGCGTGTCGTAGCAGCGAATGCCTTCAAACACCGCCGAGCCGTAACCTACCGCATGAGTAAGCACGTGGAGCTTCGCGTCATCCCACAGTATCCATTTTCCGTTGTGCCAGATTTTTTCCGTCTTTTGTACCGGCATGATGTTGCCTCCCTAGTGAGTCGGATGGAGCCAGCTCGCAATTTGAGAATAAGACAGCGGTCCGGGAGCGTCAATGAAATCAACGCGTGCCATCTATCACTTTTTCAGCCATTTTGGCGCGGTATTTCAGAAGAACGGAACCAATTTGGAGCGTTCAGCGGGAGTTGTCCGCGGGTCCCTCGTGCGCGGGTTTGTCTGACATCATCGACTGCGCGGTGGCCAACAGCCTGCCGTTATGGTTTTCCCAAATCCCTAACAGGATGAACGGCAGAATGGTTGATACGGCCCAGAGTTTGGCGTTCCGAGGAAGTTTGGCCTCCGGCTCCCAACGAAACAGCAGCGAAGAGATCAGGAACGCCAAAATTCCCCAGGCTGCCAGGGAACCTAGTTCTACGCCCAAGCCAAACACATTTTGCCGGTACACCATCGCTCGCTGTATCCCGCTGACGAGGTAAGTCGCCGGCAGGAACAAGCCAACGCGCTGAACTACCCGCGGCAGCATCGCCAACGGCAGCGTTGCTCCCGACAGGAACAGAAGGGCGAGCCACAACAATTGGTTGATAATTTGGGTTTCCTGCACGGTGTTCGTCACGCTGGCCACAATCAGCCCCAACGCGCCGAAGGAAGCAATACCAAAAAGAACGAGCGCAAACACGCTGACGAGGTCGCCAAACTGGCTAACGTGGTACACCAATCGGGCTAGAACGAGTTCCAAAATTACCGTGGGCAGAATCAGCGCGACGTTGGCCACGATGCTCGAGGCGATCATGTTTGTCGCGGGAATGGGTGCCAGCCGGAATCTCCGAAGAATTCCTTGTTCTCTCCAGGTGACCAGCTGGATGCTGAGCCCCCAGAAAGTGCCCATCACCGTGAGCGACAGCACCGGTCCCATCAAGTAAGTGACCTTTTCGGGTTCGCCTTTGGCAAACACGCTGCCGTACAGGAAGAAAAAGCCCAAGGGCATGAACAGGCTAAAGAACAAAAACGCCTTGTTCCGCAGAGTGATGCGGATGCGCATTTTGGCGAGAGTCAAAATTGTTCTCAATCCCGCAGTCTCCTTCCCGTCAGCTCGATAAACACATCTTCCAGCGAGGGCGTGGCAATCTCCAGGCTGACCAATTCGTTGTTTTCCGCTTCCAGATGCTTCACCAGGGCGACAATCGCCGGAGCGGTACGCTGGCAGTGCAGCACGTACGCACCATCCAACTCCCTGGCATCCTCTACTCCATCCAGATTCTTCAGCGTTCCATTGCTCGCGGGTTTGCTCAGCCGCACTTCCACCCGCGTCGTGTTGGCCGAAGACTGCTTCAATTCGCGAGGCGTGCCAGAAGCGATCACTTTGCCGTGATCCACAATGGCCACACGGTCGCACAGCCGCTCGGCTTCCTCAATATAATGAGTTGTCAGTACGATGGTCTTCTTCTCGGCCTTTAGTTCCTCGATGATGGTATAGATTTCGCGGCGCACTTGCGGGTCCAGGCCCGCCGTTGGCTCGTCCAGGAAAAGGACGCGCGGATCATTCACGAGAGCCATGGCCAGCGCCAGCCGCTGCTTTTGCCCCCCGGACAGTTGGTTGTAGAAGCTATTGCGCTTTTCTTCCAGCCCAAAGCGCTTCAGCAGGTCATCCGGGTTCCGCGTCTTCTTATAGAAGCCGGCGAACATGCGAATGGCTTCGCCAACCCGCAATTTATCGGGCAGGGAAGTCGCCTGCAAGGTAGCGCCGATAACGCTTTTCAATTCATTCGGGTTCTTTTGTGGATCCAGGCCACAAACCGACACCCGCCCGCCATCTGGTACACGCAAGCCTTCGATGACTTCAATGGTGCTGGTCTTTCCCGCTCCGTTGGGACCCAGCAGCCCAAAAACCTCGCCCTCCTCGACGGAAAAGCTCACGCCGCGCACCGCGTGCACGTCTTCGTAGCGTTTTTCCAGGTTTTCCACCAGCAGAATCGGATTGGGCATGGTTGATAAGCTTCTATGGTAACTCAAGCCGCCGAATCTCTCGAACTTCCCCGCCTTCTTCCCTTACTACGGCGCGCGGCTTCTTTCTGTATCACCCCGCTTTTTGCGGTGCGGCGGCCCGGCGTCCAAAGATACTTCTTCAAATTGACGCGAAACTCCACGATCTCCACGCCTTCGCTCTGCAGCATTTTTCTTTGTAGGGAGCCGTACGGTTCCGGGATGAGCAATTTGCCATGGTCGCCGACCACGCGGTGCCACGGGATGCCTTTTCCAGAGGGCGTCGCCGCCATTGCTCTCCCCGCGGTTCTCGCCCCACCGCGCAAGCGCAAAGTCTTAGCTAACGCCCCATAGGTAGTAACCCGGCCACGCGGGATTTGTTTCACCAGCCGATACACGGGATCCCAGGACATCCGTTGCCTCCTTTGGTCGAATGGCAACCATCCTAGCAAATCCGTGGTGCTCCTTTTTTCGATTTCGCGCTCATCGGGACGGCACGCGATAAACCGAGGCGCACGAAGGCGGTGGCGGGAAATTGGCGCGGTTCCGAAACCGAGATTCTTTTCCAGTGCACGTGTTTTATACCGTAGAGGCAGGAAATCCGGTGGCACCGGGACTACGAGCTCCGTAAGGAAGGCTAGTAGCAGGAGCCGGGCGTGGCAGTAGAAAATCCAATTCGTCGCAGCGAAAAAATGAAGTCAAAAACGTTGACTGATACGTGCCCGCCCGGCTTGACCTTTGTAGTGGAACGACCGTACACTACGACCAGGGAGCAGTACTGCGACGCCGCCCGTCGAGTCTGCTGGGGAAAGTTAATGGCCTTTATTCGCCGTAAGGGCAATTCGTATTATCTGGTGCACAACGTGCGCCGCGGCGGAAAAGTCTGCCAATTGCATCTCGCCCGCCTGGGAGAACGCGCTCGTATCACCGACGCGGTGGTTCGTGAAGTCACCAAAAAACACCCCTTCGTCGAACTGAACTGGCGCTCGCTCCGCGAACAGCTCAATAACCAAATCGATCTGGCCGATCCACAGTCCCCGGCCGTCCAAAAGTTGGTCCAGTCCCTCCGTAACCTCAACCTTGATCTTGCGGACCTGTTTCCACCGGTCCTGCGACTTTCCGAATCGCCTGCAGTGGCACAGGAGCTTCTTGTGCAGCTGCGTCTGCTCCATTCCACGATCCAGGTAAAGCTCGATCAGTTCAGGCTACGGCACGATCTCAAGCGCATCACACGGGGCGGCGGACGGTTGGGAAATGCGCATCCCGCATTGCGGGAGCGCTAGGAGGCGGTCATGGCCACAGGCGGTCTGTCTTTAAATCCAAATATCCGCAGCGCGGAAACCATCGAATTTCAGAAAGCGCTGCGCTCCAAGATCGTCGGTCAGGACGAAGGCGTGCAAGCGCTCGTGGAACTGTTCCAGGTGTTCACCGCCGGCCTCAACTCGCCCGGTCGCCCCGTGGGCAATTTGCTGTTCCTCGGGCCTACCGGCTCCGGCAAAACCCGCTTGGTCGAAGCCGCGGCGGAAATCCTGTTCGGAAGCTCCCGCGCGGTCATCAAGATTGACTGCGCGGAATTCCAGCACTCTCATGAAATTGCCAAGCTGATCGGTTCGCCCCCGGGCTACCTTGGTCACCGGGAAACTCATCCTTTGATTACCCAGGAAGCGCTGGCGGCCAATCATCGCGAGGATCTCAAGCTCAGCTTCTTGCTCTTCGACGAAATCGAGAAAGCCAGCGACGCCCTCTGGCAGTTGTTGCTCGGCATGTTGGACAAGGCGACCCTCACCCTGGGCGACAACCGGCGCGTCGACCTGTCTCAAACTGTGATTTTCATGACCTCCAACCTGGGCGGCACGGACATCACCGAGCTGTTTACCGGTGGCTTCGGCTTCATCAAACCGCAGGACAAGCCGCAGACCGACATTAACCAGAAGGTCGAGCGCACCGCCGTCGAAGCTGCTCGCCGCAAATTCTCACCCGAGTTCATCAACCGTATCGACAAGGTCGTGGTGTTCCACCCCTTGGATCGCGACCAACTCCAGTCCGTGCTGGACATCGAGCTGGGCATGGTACAAAAACGTGTGCTGGACACCGCCACCGGCAAGTTCCTCTTCCGGGTTACCGATGCCGGCCGCGATTTCCTGCTTCAGGAAGGCACCGACCAGCGCTACGGCGCGCGGCATCTTAAACGAGCCATCGAGCGATTCCTGGTCTACCCTCTGGCGAACCTGCTGGCCACGCAACAAGTCCGCATGGGGGACCTCGTGCGTGTGGATTGGGACGGGGTGCACAAGGAACTAACCTTCGTTCGTGAGCGCGAGGGCGCACTCGTGACCCCAGAAGACTCCGGCCAGGAGGTCAACGCGGCGACGCCGGGTGTTGGCGGCTTGGCGCAGGATGCCCCGGTCGAAGCCGTGTCTGAATCGGCTCCGCCGTCCGCTCTGCCGGCCGTGGCGCCCGCCTCCAGCAGTCAACCATTGCAAGGGCGGAAGAAGCCCGAGCCGCAGTAGAATCGGCGCAATTCGGCGTCGTCGTTGCGCCGCGTATGCGTGAGTAAATAAGGCCCGGACTGCTGTTTCCTTTTTGGAAAACCCCCGGTTTATCGTTCAGACAACCCATCCGTCACCGCGTGTGGAGCGACCGTATATTTTTTTCACGGAGTGCTCGCCTCTTTTTGTCAGTGCTCCTGACACAATGTGTTTTTTCGCTCTCATTTTGGGGCATCTGGGAAACATCGTCTCAACCGGTGAGACAGTTTCCATAGCTGCAATAGTTCTATGTCGTTGAACACATGGCCTTTTCCTGATTCACTCCTTCTTACCCGAATTGGCACTGCTCATGCTCTTTGCCTCCCTGCTTCGTCGTTGAGACGTTGCAGCAGGCCTGGCCCATCACGTTTGCTGTGAATTAAAGAAAAGGGTCGGCCTTGCCGAGGTAAGTGTTATGAGAGCAGCCGTCCGACATCAACTGGATCCCACCATCCGCAGCAACGACACGCGCGATTTCCATCAGTCCCTGCGCGCTAAAATCGTCGGCCAGGAAGAGGGCGTGCAAGCGTTGGTGGATCTGTATCAGGTGTTCTGCGCTGGGCTGAATTCGCCCGGCCGACCGGTAGGCAACCTGCTCTTCCTCGGCCCCACAGGCTCCGGTAAGACGCGCATCGTGGAAGCTGCGGCGGAAATTCTCTTTGGCGATCCCCGCCTAGTGATCAAGGTCGATTGCGCGGAATTCCAGCACTCCCACGAAATTGCCAAGTTGATTGGTTCACCTCCGGGCTACCTGGGCCACCGAGAAACTCATCCTTTAATTACCCAAGAAGCTCTGGCCGCTTCCCACACCGACAAACTCAAGCTTTCGTTTTTGCTCTTCGACGAGATCGAAAAGGCCAGCGACGCCCTGTGGCAGTTGCTGCTCGGCATGCTCGACAAAGCCACCCTGACCCTTGGCGATAACCGCCGCGTCGACCTGTCGCAGACGGTCATTTTCATGACCTCCAACCTCGGTGGCGGCGAAATCACCGAGTTGATGGCGGGCGGCTACGGCTTCATCAAGTCCGATGACAAGCCCAAGAATGATCTGGACCAGAAAGTGGAACGCACCGCCGTGGAAGCGGCGCGCCGCAAGTTCTCTCCCGAGTTTATGAACCGCCTGGATAAGGTGGTGGTGTTCCACCCGCTGCAGCGCACGCAGTTGGAACAGGTTCTCGATATCGAGCTTTCCATGGTGCAGCAGCGGGTCCTCGAGACCGCCAAGGGACAATTCCTGTTCCGCGTTACGGAATCGGGCCGCGATTTCCTGCTGCAAGAGGGCACCGACCAACGCTACGGCGCACGCCACCTGAAGCGCGCCATCGAACGCCACGTCGTTTATCCCATGGCCAATCTGCTGGCCACCGACCAGGTTCACTGTGGCGATCTCATCTGCATCGATTGGGAAAACGCCGCCGACAAGCTTTCTTTTGTCCGCGAAGGCGAGAATCTGGCCATGCCCGTGCGTCGCGCAGAGCCCGCCGTTGCTGCTCGCACCACCCAAGCTCGCGGTGGCCGCCCTGTGGAAGCTCCGGGACTTCCCGTTACGCCGGAGCCGGCTCCCCGTTTCGCGCGTTAAGTTTCTTTTGCTCCTCCTCTCGATGGCCCGGACTGAGGATCGCCCGGGCCTTTTCTTTTTTCGCGCCTGTGTAGTTTTCGTCGTTGTAGCAGCGGCTTTATGCGGTTGACGTGGCACAGGCACTCCTGCCTGTGCGGAGAGTGTGGCAGTTAGCCTAGGAGCAAGCACAGCCAAGAGTGGCTCTGCCACAGGAGCTTTTCCGCAACCTGTGAAGCGGTGCCCTGACGACCAAAGAGCTTGGGAAAAACTCCGGAACCGAGAGCTAGCGTATAATCGAAACCTGCTTTGGTTTTTGCATCTGTTCCTACCTTCAGGGGGGCTTTTGTTCCGCAGGCTTCATTTCCGTAGTGCGCTCGTTGCCAGTTTCGTTCTTCTTTTTGCCGCCGCCGTTCTGGCGGACCGTACCAACTTGAAGCCCGGAATCAACGCCTTTACGCCACAGCAGGATATTGAGATTGGCCGCAAAGCCGCCCAGGAAGTCGAACAGAAGATGCCCATGTGCAATGACCCGAAGGTCGATGCCTATCTCACCAAAATCGGCCAGCGCTTGATTGCGCATCTCAACACGCGGGGCATCGACTATCCCTGGGAGTTTCATTGTGTGAACGACAAAGCCATCAACGCTTTTGCGCTTCCGGGCGGGTTTGTGTTCATCAATCGCGGCGCGATTGAGGCGGCCGACAACGAGGCGCAACTGGCGGGAGTCATGGCCCACGAGCTGTCTCACGTGGCACTGCGCCACGGTACCAATCAGGTCACCAAGGGACAATATGCAGAGCTGGGCATCGGAATCATGGGCGCCGCCGGTAGCATCTTTGGGAGCGCAGCCGGCGCGGCGGTTGCCGGGGCAGGGAACTTGACCTTCGGCAGCGTCTTGCTGCACAACTCGCGCGGCGCGGAAACGCAAGCCGACGTAATGGGCACGCAGGTGCTGTACGATTCCGGCTACGACCCGCGCGCGATGGCCGCGTTCTTCGAGAACCTGAATGCCTCGACCGAGGGCGGCAAAGCCCCCCCGGAATTTTTTTCCGACCATCCCAATCCCGACCACCGTATCGAGCGTGTCGAAGCCGAAATTCGCAAAATGGGTGGTGCTCCTCCCGATGCGGAGAAAGATTCGCCGGAGTTCGAAGCGATCAAGCGCGAAGTGATGGCCCTGCCTCCGCCTCCCAAGACCAAACCCGCTCCGGCCCGCGGTTCCAACTCGGGTGCTGCCGGAGCGCCCGTCATTCCCAAGCCCGAGGATCCTTCGGTCAATCTCACGCTGCTGCAATACGGCAAAGTGTCTCTCTCGTATCCTGCCAATTGGAAGAACTACAGCAAGAAGAACACCTTGGTGCTGCTACCGCACGGCGGTGTCGTGGATCCTGGCAATGGCCAAGGAGCACTGGCGTGGGGCGTGATTGGCGGCTTGGAGCAGGTGCACAAGAAGGCTTCGGCCAGTGATGCGCTTCAGGAAGCGACGCACAAGATTATTACTGCGCTTCTGAAGGAAAACGAGGGCATGGAAATCACTCAACAGCCCGCGGGTACCAACGTCGGTGGTTTGCCTGCACTTTCCACCTATTTTGGTAACGACTCGCCCGCCGGTGGCCGCGAAAAAGATTGGCTGATCACCGTGCTCGCGCCCCAGGGGCTCTACTATTACATCTGCGTTGCGCCAGAGGCGGATTATGCCCGCTTCCAGCCAGCCTTCCAACTGATCGTCGACAGCATGCACTTCCAAAAGTGACTTAGCCTGCATTTCTCAGCAGTTGCTTGGATAATTCGTAGTAATCGCAGAGCCTGTCATCCTGAGCGTAGCGAAGGAGCTCACCGTACAGTTTTGCGCGATGCCCGCAACAGGCACAATGTGGATGTTGGTTTTCGACGTCTTCTTTTCCTCGTAGCGGCGCGGGACTCCTGCGCCCCATGTCCGCACGCAGCCGGCACGAGAAAGACGTGACACCGAGCGAAGCGAGGAATCGGCTTCCGCCGACTCGCACGAACAAGCTAGATCGAAGAACCCACCATGGGGCGCTTTCCTTGTTCCCTGTAAATTTCCTCGGCGCGCTTCAATGCTTCGGTGATGTTCTCGCAGATGTTTTCCGCGCCTACGTGTCGATCGAATCCTGCTTCCTGCATCAACGCCGCGGGCTGCGACCGAGCCCCGCAAATCAGCATAGCCCGGCCGCTCTTATGAAGTTGGTCGGCAAGCTCTTCCAGTGCGGCGATTCCCGTGGCATCGATCGCGGTCATATTGCGTAAACGCACAATCACAATGGGCGGCAGTTCGGTTAGATTTTCCGTCACCGCCGCGATCTTGTCGGTCACGCCAAACAGAAATGGACCATGGATGCGGTAAACGGCGGCGTACTCCGGAATATCTTTGTCCTGCAAAATGTGTACGCGCCCATCTTCGATGTAGTCGTCGGTGACCCGCGATACCGTAGTAGTTTGTGAAATTTTCCGGATGAACGTGAATGCCGCAAGAATCATGCCCACTTCCACGGCCAGCGTCAGGTCCGCAAATACCGTCAAACTCAGCGTCAGGATCCACACCGCGATGTCCGCTTTCGTCAGCCGCAAAATCTCGGGAATTTCCGCCCAATCCCCCATGTTGTAAGCGACCATAAACAAAATGCCCGCCAAGGCCGCCAACGGCAGATTCTTCACCAGCGGTGCGGCAAACAGGATCACCGCCAGCAGCGTGAGCGCATGAATCATTCCCGCTACCGGTGTTTTTGCCCCGGAGCGCACATTCGTGGCCGTTCTCGCAATGGCTCCGGTCGCCGGCAATCCGCCAAACAACGGCGAAAAAATGTTGGCGACGCCCTGACCCACCAACTCCATATTAGGGTTGTGCTTGTCGTGGCTCATGCGATCAGACACTACCGCGGAAAACAGCGACTCAATCGCTCCCAACATCGCCACGGTCACCGCGGGCGACAGCAGATGCAGCAGCAGAATTGGTTGCAAGTGGGGCACGGCAATATGGGGCAAGCCGCTGGGAATGCCGCCAAATCGCGTGCCAATCGTTTCCACCGGCAGGTGCAAGAAGCTAACCAATGCGATCGATCCGAAGCACACCACAATGGCGCCAGGAACCTTTTTAAAGAAACGCATGCAGATAATCATGACCGCGAGCGAGGCAATTCCCGTTGCGGTCGCGGCCCAATTCAACGTATGAAAATTCTCGGCGATCGCGCCCATGCGATGGAAAAAATCGCCGGGCACATGCTCCATGCGCAAACCGAAAAAGTCTCGAATCTGTGTGCTGGCAATCAGAATCGCGATGCCATTCGTAAACCCCACGACCACTGGACGGGGGAAGTAGCGGACCATGGTCCCGAGCCCGGTCAATCCCAATACCACCAGCAGCACACCCGCCAGCATCGTGCAAGTGAATAGTCCGTCGATTCCGTATCTTGCGATGATCCCCAGTACGACCACCACGAACGCCCCGGTCGGCCCGCCAATCTGGGTCTTCGAGCCGCCCAGGGCGGAGATGAGGAATCCGGTCACAATCGCGCAGTAAATCCCCGCTTGCGGCGCTACGCCTGATGCAATCGCAAAAGCCATCGCTAAAGGCAGCGCCACCAGTCCCACGGTCACGCCGGCGATCAAATCGGAGAGGAACTTGTCGTAGCTGTAGTCGCGTAGCAGAAGCACCGATTTCGGCGTCCACGCCTCAAGCGAAAAGCTCATTTTGCGTAATTACCTGCTTCCGTCCAGATGATCTATTTTAGCAGGTGGGTACCGCGGGAGTGGCGACCTTATGTTCCTTGGTGTTTAGTTCGTCGACTTTTTCCTCGACGGGTTTCCAGCGCAGAATCGGTTTGCGCGCGGCTTGCACTTCGTCGAGCCGCCGGATGCGCGTAGTGTGCGGCGCGTTCTTCACGAATTCCGGATCGCTGTCCACTTCTTCCGCGATCGATTTCATGGCATCGATAAAATAGTCGCACTCTTCTTTGCTTTCGGATTCGGTCGGCTCGATCATCAACGCCCCAGGCACGATCAGCGGAAATGCCGTGGTGTACGGATGGAAACCATAATCGATCAGGCGTTTGGCGATGTCCATGGTGTTTACCCCACGCCTTTTCTGGATGGCATCGCTGAACACCACTTCATGCATCGACGGCCGCGTATACGGCAGATCGTACACACCTTCGAGATGCTTCCGAATATAGTTCGCGTTGAGCACCGCGTCTTCGGTGGCCTGGCGCACTCCCGGCCCGTACGCCAGAATGTACGCTAACGCGCGCACCAGCACCCCGAAGTTTCCGCCGAAAGCTCGCACGCGTCCGATGCTGTCCTTGCGCTGGCTATCCAGTGCCAGCCGCCCACCTTCTTTTTCCACCAAAATCGGCACCGGCAAGAATGGCTCCAGAATCTTTTTCATGGCCACGGGGCCCGCACCCGGACCGCCTCCGCCATGCGGCGTCGAAAACGTTTTATGCAGGTTCAGGTGCATCACATCGACACCCATATCGCCGGGCCGCGTCACACCCGCCAGCGCGTTCATGTTCGCGCCGTCCATGTACAGCAGCGAGCCGTTCGCGTGCAAAATTTCAGCGATCTGCGGAATCTGCTGCTCGAAAATGCCCAAGGTGGACGGATTCGTCAGCATCAGCGCGGCCACGCCGGGCTTTACCTGCGCGCGCAAGTGCGCCATATCCACCTGGCCATTTGCGTCGGACTTGATATTTTCCACTTCGTAGCCGGCGATCACCGCGGTGGCTGGATTGGTTCCGTGCGCGGAATCGGGGATAAGCACCTTCTGGCGCGGATTGCCTTGCTTCTGCAGATAAGCCCGGATGAGTAAAAGGCCCGTCAACTCGCCTTGCGCGCCGGCCGCCGGTTGCAAGGTAATCGCGTCCATGCCGGTGATTTCGAGCAGGCATTTTTCCAACAGCGAAAGAATTTTCAGACAGCCCTGCGACAGTTCCTGGGGCTGGTACGGATGTTCCGTGGCAATGCCCGCCAACCGCGCGACATATTCATTCACGCGCGGATTGTATTTCATGGTGCAGGAGCCCAGAGGATACATCCCGAGATCGATGGCGTAATTCCAGGTCGACAGGCGCGTGAAGTGCCGGATTACCTCAATCTCGCTGACCTCCGGAAACCCCTCAACGCCGTTAGCGCGGTAGGCCGCTCCCAGCGCCTTGCCGGGGTCCACTTGCGGCACATCCAACGGCGGCAATTCAAAGGCGCGCTTTCCTGCCGAGGACTTTTCAAAAATTAAGCCCTCGTTCTGATTTACATGTCGCGAAGCTTTCATGATCCTGTCTTTCATCCTCAACCTTATTCTTGACCTGGGTCTCCCGGAATCTGTGCGGCTCTCTTCCGGCAGACCAGCGGCGTAAAACCGGTGCTACAGCGCAAATGCGAAATCACTAAAGCGGGGTTTCTAGAGCCGCTTTTACCGCACCTGCGAATCTTTCGATCTCTGCCCGAGAAGTCGTCTCCGTCACGCACACTAGCGCGTGCTTGCTCAACTCTGGATAGGCCATCCCGAGCACGTACGGGCCAACGATCCTTGCCTTCAGTAATTCGGCATTTACCATCTTCACCGAGCGTGGCAACTCCACCGCGAATTCGTTGAAAAATGGCGCAGCGAAACTCCGCCGCACTCCGGGAATCTTGACTAGTTCGCTCAAGGTAAATTGCGCCTTGGCCAGATTCTGCTCGGCCAGTTCGCGAATGCCATCTTTCCCAAGCAAGGTCAGATGCACGGTAGCGGCCAGGGCGCAGAGCGCCTGGTTCGTACAAATATTCGAAGTCGCCTTCTCTCGCCGAATGTGCTGTTCGCGCGTCGCCAGCGTCAGCACAAAACCGCGCTGCCCGCACTGGTCGGTGGTTTCTCCCGCCAAGCGTCCCGGCATCTGCCGGACAAATTTCTCGCGCGAGGCAATCACGCCCACGAACGGCCCACCGTAGCTCGGAGCGAGGCCGAAGCTCTGCCCCTCCATGGCCACAATGTCCGCCTCGGCGGGCGGCTTGACCAGGCCCAGAGACAATGCTTCGGGCACGGCCACGACCAAGAGCGCCCCTGCCGCATGTGCCGCCTCAGCCAGTGGCGCCAGGGTTTCAATCGCACCGAAAAAGTTTGGCGATTGTACGACTACGGAGCAGACATCGTCACGCAGCGCAGCTTTCAATCCGTTCAGGTCCAGCGTCCCGGTCGCGCCGAAGGCGATTTCCTCCACCGTTAGACCCGAATTTTTCGCGTAGGTCCGCAACACTTCGCGGTATTCCGGGTGCAGCGAACGAGCCACGAGCACGCGGCGGCGCCCAGTCAATCGCTCGGCCATCAGTACCGCTTCGGTCGTCGCGGTCGAACCGTCATACATGGAGGCGTTCGCGACTTCCTGGCCGGTCAGTTGGCACATCAGCGTTTGAAACTCAAAAATCGCCTGCAACGTTCCTTGGGCAATTTCCGCCTGATATGGCGTGTAGGATGTCAGGAATTCTCCGCGCTGCAGAATCGCGTCCGTCACCACCGAGCGCAAGTGGGAGTACACTCCCGCACCCAGAAAACTGCTGTAGCCGAAGGAGTTTTCCGCGCCGCGCTCGGAAAAGTACTGAATGATCTCCGTTTCAGACAGCGGCCCGGGCAGATTCAACGGTTTTTTCAGCCGATACGCTTCGGGAATGGACGAGAACAAGTCTTCAATCGATTTCGCGCCGATGGTCGCCAGCATTTCCTCGCGTTCGGCGGGACTCTTCGGAAGATAACGCATTTAGGCAGACGCTTCCTTTTTCTTTTCCTCAACGTACGCTTCGTAAGCGGCCGCGTCCATCAAGCCATTCAACTCGGCGGGATTCGCCAGCTTGATTTTCACCAGCCACCCCGCGCCGTGCGGGTCATTGTTGATGGTCTCTGGCTTGTTCTGCAGTTCGCCATTCGCGGAGACCACTTCGCCGCTGGCCGGAGCGTAAATTTCGCTCACTGCTTTTACCGATTCCACGGAACCAAACGTTTTGCCCGTGGTCAATTTGCTGCCCTGGGCCGGCAATTCCACAAACACCACATCTCCAAGTTCGTGCTGGGCATAATCAGTGATGCCAATGGTCGCGGCATCCCCCTTGGCCTCCACCCATTCGTGTTCTTTGGTGTAGCGATAGTTTGTCGGATACGCCATTGGAGCACCTCTTTCGTGGCTTACTTCGCCGTAGCTTTTCTCAGCCGCTTGTAAAAGGGAGTCGGCACCACTTGCGCCTGGCACTTTTGTGCACGAATCTCCACGTAAATCGGGGTGGCGATTTCCGCGAAGGCCGGTGGCACATAGGCAAGAGCAATATTCTTGCCGAGCGTCGGGGAAGGAGATCCGCTGGTCACCACCCCAATCGCCGTCCCATTTTCGTCCAAACAACGATAGCCGTCACGCGCAATTCCTCGATCCACCATTTCGATTCCCACCAGCGTTTTCTTTAATCCGGCGGCGCGGGCTTTTTCCAGCGCGCTGCGTCCCAGAAAATCGCCTTTGTCCATCTTGCAGTATCGCTCAAGGCCCGCTTCCCACACAGTAATCGCGTCACTGATCTCGTGCTCGTAGAGCGCCATTTTGGATTCCAACCGCAAGGTATTCCGCGCTCCCAACCCGCAAGGCACGATTCCAAATTCGTTCCCGGCCTCGATCACCGTATTCCAAACGCGTTCGCTCGTGGCTACGTCCGACGGTACGTAAATCTCGAATCCGTCTTCGCCGGTGTAGCCGGTGCGGGCAATCAAGGTGTTTTTCAGTCCGCATACGGTTCCGTGCGTGAACCAGTAATTTTTCACCGCGTCCAGATTGGCGTCGGTCAACTTTCGCAGCACCTCCACCGCTTTCGGGCCCTGAATCGCCAGTTGCGTGTAGCTGTCGCTCAGGTCATTCACCACGCAGTCAAAGTGGGTGGTATTGCTTTTCACCCAGTGCACGTCTTTCTCTCGTGTGCCCGCGTTGATCACCAGCAGGTAATCATCCTCGCCCAGTCGATGCACGATTACGTCATCGACGAAAGTCCCTTGCGGATACAGCATCGCCGAATATTGCGCCTGGCCGATGGCCAGTTTCGACGCGTCATTCATAGTAAGGTGCTGCACCGCTTTCAACGCGCCGCCGGCCTGTTTTGCTCCGTGAATCCGAATGTCTCCCATGTGGCTCACGTCAAACATGCCGACGCTGTCCCGAACTGTTTTGTGTTCCACCACCAATCCTCCGCTCGACGGATACTCCACCGGCATATCCCAACCACCAAAATTCACCATTTTGGCGCCAAGACGACGGTGCAACGCGTTTAAAGGCGTCTTTCGAAGAGTTGGATTAGCAGGAGAGGTTACGGATTCCATTCCGTGCGCTCGGGCAAATTTCGATACTAGCATGCGCTTCCGGCCAGCGTCAAAACTCGACCTTGATTGACCTTGCTCGGCCGGAAGCCCCCTCCTGGCGACCTTTTACGTGCCGACTTCGCCATGCGCTTCCTGCAGGCTACTTGCTGCTTACTGTGCGCTCAGGTAAAGTCTTTTTCCGGAGGCGCAATGGCTGCCAACCGCCAAGAAGTGCTGTGTTCGCAGTGCGACAAAACCGAGGAATATTGCCGCTGCGAAAAGTATTGCACCATCTGCAAGGGCCAAAACAGCGTTCGCCTGTGCGTCGATGGTCTTTATTATTGTCCGGAGTGTCGCGAAGCCTGCGACGTAGCGCTAGCCAACCAAAACTAACCGTGGCCACTCTACCCCATCAGATTTCCCTCCGGATGGATCCCGATGAACGACTGGTTGCTGCTGTGGGTGGCGCCGCTCGCTACTTGGCCGATGCCGCGGGGCTAGGCAATGAAACGATTTTGCAATTCCAGGCTTCCGTGGTGTCCGCCTGCAAGCACTGTTTTCATTGTCACGTTTCCGCGGAGCCATGCGGAATCATCCTTCGCCGGTCGCTGGATCGCCTGGAAGTGGAAGTGGCGCTGCCGGGAACCGAACCGCCGTCCACAGAGAAGCCATCCTGGGAAGGCATCGACGAGGTGCACTGCGAATCGCGCGATCAAGCGGCGATT
>DATKPS010000066.1:0-28669 GCA_035524015.1 Candidatus Sulfotelmatobacter sp. | reverse complement strand
CAACATCCGTGGTTATGTCGAATGTCTGGCCCGCCGGGAGGCCAATCGCTCGCGCCAGAACTAACTTCTGTTTCGCCAGATTATTCCGAGCGACGATCAGCCTTTGTTCCCGCGCCTGCAGTTCAACATTGGAGCGCAGTACGTCTACCGCAGCCGCAAGCCCGGCTGTCTTCTGGTCGGTCGTTTGCTCGAACAGCACTTTCGCCGTATCGCGCTGAGCTAAAGCAGACTCGACTTGGGACTGGTCGGCAATGACCAGCAGATAATTTGCCACCACCACAGAAACAGTCAGTTCGCGGGCATTCTTGTAACTGTATTGCGCAGATTTCACTTGCGCAGCGGAAGACCGCGAGCGCTCGATAGACTCCCAGTCGAAGAGGGACTGTTCAAGGTAACCACGCGTATCGAAGACCCCGAAAGGGCCGATGATCGGTGGATGGCCGGGCACTGTAATGCCTATGACCGCCTTTAAATCATTTTGGTGAACGCCGAAACTGGTACCAGTGGTCAGATTTGGCAGCAATGTGCTGAGTGCTTGCCACCGTTCGCCTTGTGCGCCAGAAACTGTATCGCTCGAAAGCAGCCCCCCCAGATTTTGCCGCAGACCACGAGCCACGGCATCTTCCAGAGAGAGCGATAACACCGTTGAACTCGCCGTGCCCGTCGGGACTCCTCCCAAGTAGGGATCCTGCGATTCCGAATCGGACGCATTACCATCCCGAGCAGCGAGCGCAGCCGCTCCGTAGGACGCGGTCCGCTGACCAGTAGGAGCCACTTCAGACTGCCCGTAGAGCGATGACCCTGCAAGCAAAGCCAGGAAGATTCCGATCAGCCCACGGCAAGCACGATCACCGGTCAACATCTTCTGAGCGGAATTCACGATGCCCTCGCCCTGGTGAATCCGCCGAGCTTACCTGGCGAAACAATGCCCCGAATGAGCTTCCAGCGCGTATTGTGACGCTTCTCCCACCGCCTGTTCATTCGCATAGTTCTCCGAGCAGTCCAATTGGCGAAAGCCGGCTCCCAGAGCAGTTCTGGCCGGAAATGTCCTCGCGTTGTTCATCAAGATTTTTCTATAACGAAGCTCGAGGTTCGTTCTGTTCAGTTTCCATCCGATCAAACGGATGCGACGAATGCATCAGAACAGGAGAATCGAGTCCGGACAATCAGACGAAGGTATTGGCGATACGTTGGTATTAGCTGTTGCGGTGCCGGGCCATGGTCGGCCTCGAGCGAGCAAGAGTCCTAGGCTCGTCCTGCCTCGACCCGATTCGAAGTTAGCGGACCAGCGTGGGGTAGAGTTTGGCAGCGATGGCGGCCAGGATGACGAAGATGAGGGCCATCACCGCCAGGTCCGCGGCGAAGGGATGCAGGCTTTGACCTCCTCGGATCATGATGCCGCGCAGAGAGTCGACCAGATACGTGAGGGGATTGAGGACGGCAAAGATTTGCAGCCAGTGGGGCATCATGGCGATGGGATAGATGGCGCTACTGGCGAAGAAGAGCGGCATGGTGAGCACCTGGCCAATGCCCATGAAACGCTCCCGGGATTTAACGATACAGGCAATCACCAGCGAGAACGTGGAAAAGACGGCCGATCCCAACGCGACCGCGAAGAGCACACCCAAGATAGCCAGCGGATTCCAGTTGATGGGGATGCGCATGGCAAACGCGATCAGATAAATGATGAAGGACTGGACAACCCCGCGGAAGCCGGCCGAGATGGCCTTACCGACCACCAGCGAAGCGCGATGAGCGGGACTGACGAGCAGTTTGTGCACCACGCCCAAATCGCGTTCCCAAATCACCGCGATGCCATAAAAAATGGCGGCGAATAAGACGCTTTGCGCCAGAATACCGGGAGTCATAAACGCGAGATAACTGACTTGGCCGGTGGGGATGCCGCGAACCTTGCTGAAGACCTGGCCAAAGATGACCAGCCAGAGGAGCGGCTGCACCGCGCGGGTGAACAGTTCCGTGGGATCGCGAAAGAGTTTGCGGAGTTCGACCTGCGCGAGCGCGGCAGATTCGCGGAAGAAAGCGATAAAGGAGGAGCGATCAGCCAAGGCGGCTGGCGGTTCTGCGGGTCTGGCGAATGTCACGATAGTTGCCTCCTTCCTGGATGGAACCACCACTGAAGTGCGCAAATACATCATCGAGCGTAGCTTCTTCCCCGAGAATGACCTTCAGGTCCGCGGGCTTACCGGTGGCGGCGACTTTACCGCGGTGAAGCAGCGCGAGGACATCACAGAGGAGGTCCGCCTCGTCCATGTCATGCGTGGTGATCAGAATGGTCATGTGAAAATCGCGCCGCAAATCCTGGAGACGTTCCCAGACGGTATGACGAGCGACAGGATCGAGGCCGATGGTGGGCTCATCCAAGAAAAGGACCGTAGGCCGGTGCAGCATGGCTTGCGCGAGTTCCAGGCGCCGGATCATGCCGCCAGAATAAGTTTTGACGAGCTTGCCGGCGGCTTCTTCGAGGCCCATGAAGCGAAGGGCCTCTGCAATCCGCGTATTGCGTTCCTTTCGAGGCATTCCATAAAGCTTGGCGCCGAGCATCAGGTTTTCCGCGCCGGTCAGGCCCCCGTCGGCGCTCAGCATCTGCGGCACATAGCCAATTCTTCTGCGGACTTCGGCGGGATGCTTGACGACATCAAAGCCGGCAACGAGCGCCGTGCCCGAAGAGGGATCGAGCAAAGTGGTTAGCATTTTGATGGTGGTGCTTTTACCCGCGCCATTGGGTCCGAGGAGGCCGAAGATCTGGCCGTAAGGGATGTGCAGGTCAATGTGATCGACGGCGATCATGTCGCCAAACCGGCGGGTGAGGGAAGAAGTGGCAATCGCGTGAAGCTCGGCGGGTCGTAAGGTTGTATCCGAATCCATCCGGTGCCCCAAAGGTCCAAATAAATGATGCCATGAACGGATTGCGGAAAAGGCGAATCTTTGCGAAGGTGAACGGAGGTGACTTGACGAAGGTTCGGGGCTATCTTGGATGGGATTTGAAGAAGGTGAGCCACACGCATGAAAATTTTGACGAAGTGTTCTTCGTAATGTAAAACGAGCGGACTCGTGATACCGGTAGCCAAGGAAGTTGTGGACCAGAAAGGAGCATTGGCCTTTGGCGCTGCAAGGGGACAATCTCTGGTACAAAGATGCCGTTATTTATCAGCTTCACGTACGGACCTTCTGTGACAGCAATGGCGACGGTATCGGGGACTTTCAAGGGCTGACGCAGCGTCTGGATTATTTGCAGGACTTGGGCATCACCGCGATCTGGCTCCTTCCTTTCTACCCCTCGCCCTTGCGGGACGACGGTTACGACATAGCGGACTACACCTCAGTTCATTCGAGCTACGGCACGCTGGAAGATTTCAAGGCGTTCCTTACGGAGGCGCACAGGCGGGGCATTCGGGTGATTGTGGAGTTGGTGGTGAACCACACCTCCGACCAACATCCCTGGTTCAAGGAGTCCCGTAGCTCTCGAGAAAATCCGAAACGCGATTGGTATGTGTGGAGCGACACAGACACAAAATATCAAGGCGTACCGATCGTGTTTGTGGATACCGAGGCATCCAATTGGGCATGGGATCCCATCTCCAAGTCCTACTACTGGCACCGCTTCTTCAGTCATCAGCCAGATCTGAATTTCGATAATCCCGAGGTGTTCGAGACGGTTTGGGAAGTGATGAAGTTCTGGCTGAATCTTGGCGTCGATGGGTTTCGGCTGGACGCGGTGGCGTTTCTGGTCGAACGGGAAGGAACATTGTGTGAAAACCTGCCGGAAACCCACGGAATCATCAAGGAAATAAGGAAGCGGCTGGACGTAGCCTATCCCGGCACGATGCTGCTGGCGGAGGCGAATCAATGGCCGGCGGACGTGCGCGCTTATTTTGCGGAGGGCGACGAATTCCACGCCGCGTTTCATTTTCCGCTGATGCCGCGCATGTTCATGGCCGTAAAGCTGGAAGACCGCAAGCCCATCGTGGAAATTCTCGAGCAGACCCCGGAAATTCCGGAAAGCTGCCAATGGTTCATTTTTCTGCGCAATCACGACGAGTTGACCCTGGAAATGGTCACCGAAATTGAGCGCGACTATATGTACGACGAGTACGCCATGGACAAAAGCATGCGCATTAATCGCGGCATCCGCCGGCGGCTGGCGCCGCTGATGAACAACGACCGCCGACGGATGGAACTGATGAACGGGATGTTGATGTCCATGCCGGGAACGCCCATCGTCTACTACGGTGACGAAATCGGCATGGGGGACAACATTTACCTGGGCGATCGAAACGGCGTACGCACGCCCATGCAGTGGAGCAGCACGTTGAATGCCGGCTTCTCGTCCGCCGATCCGGAACGCTTGTATGCGCCGGTGATTTCGAATCCAATCTATGGATACCAAGGCGTGAACGTCTATGCGCAAGAAAGATCGGAGCACTCGCTGCTTTCGTGGATGAAATCGTTGATTCGCGTACGGAATGGTTTTCGGGTATTCAGCCGGGGCACGATGCACTTTCTGACGCCCGCCAACCATCGAGTATTGGCATATGTCCGGCGGCTGGGAGAGGAAATTGTGTTGGTGGTGAACAATCTGTCGAGTTCGGCGCAAGCGGTAGAACTCGACGTGCAGGAATATAAAGGATATGTTCCGATCGAGATGTTCGGACGAAGCCTGTTCCCGCGATTTGGAACGTCGCCGTACTTGCTCACGCTCGGACCGTATCAATTTTATTGGTTTCAGCTACGCCGGATTTGACCCAGAGGAAACTCCGCGCACGGCCCTGGGTTTGGCGTGAATACTAAAAGGAAAGTAGAAAGAGTTTGTCCGAAGATACCTTTTTAGCGGACGATTTGCTTCGCCAGTTGATGAGCGTAGGCGAAGTGGACCTGCTTGTGGGCATTTCGTCGCACAACCCAGCCGCGCCAGTCCATCAGGCGATGCAGGTGATCGAGCAGAGCTTTCAGCAAAACTTCATGCGCCAGCGTGTGGTGATTGTGCTGATGGATGGCGGAAGCAAAGACGGCGACGGTTTGGCGATCGCGCCGGTCGAAAGTTCGCCACTGAAAATCGGGCGCCCCCCGGGAATCACTTCGTTACGGACGATTCATCGGGTCACCGCCAGTTTTTTGACGGAACCGCTGCCGGGTGTGGCGTTGCGCACGATTCTGGCGGTGGCGGATTTGTTGCGCGCGCGCGCGTGCGCGGTAGTGACGTCGAACAGCACGAATCTGACCCCGGATTCGATAGCGCGGCTGCTGATTCCCGTGTACCGGGAAAACTTTGATTACGTGGCGCCGCTGTACCGCCGCCACAAGTTTCAAGGCTTGCTGATACGGAACCTGCTTTATCCCATGAGCCGAGCGGTTTTTGGTTGTCCGATCCGGGAAATCTACCCATCCGAATGGGGATTTTCCGCAAGCCTGGGTGCGCACTGCTTGAACCAGAACGTTTGGCATGACGAGGCCATCCGCGCGAGACCGGAGGCTTGGATGGCTATCTCTGCGGTGACGTCCGATTATCGGTGTTGCCAAGCGTACCTGGGCGACAAGATGCCGATTGCCGGCGGGCCCAACCCGGACATCGTGGAAATTCTGAGGCAAACGGTGGGAAGTCTGTTCTGGTGCCTGGAGAAGGAACAGGATGTTTGGGTGGACCATGATAAATCGGTGTCCGCACCAGCTTTGGGACCTGCACAAGAGTTGACGTCCGAGCCGACGGACATGGATCGTCACCGCATTTTCGAAATGTTCCGGAGCGGTGTGACGAATTTGGAGCCGGTGTTGAGTTCGATCCTGGATCCGGAAACGCATGCGGAGATCAAGAGCATCGTGGAGTTGGAAGAAGGAAAATTCCGGTTTCGACCGGACCTGTGGGTGAGGGCGCTCTATGATTTTGCAGCGTCTTACCACCATGCGGTGATCAATCGCGATCATATCGTGCAGGCACTGGCACCGCTTTACCGAGGCATGACCCATTCGTTTCTGGTGGAACATTCCGATTCGTCACCGGCGGAGATTGAAGCGGCGGATGAAATGCTTTGCTCGGAGTTTGAGCTGCAAAAGCCATATTTAAGGGAGAGATGGAAAGCGAAAGTGGAGGTGAAGTCATGAGAGAGACCATCATGCAAGGCCTGCAACAGGCCTACAGCAATTTCGTCCACATGATTGGAGAATTTCTGCCTCATTTCCTGGTGATGCTGATCATCATCGCCCTGGGATTCGTGGTGGCGCTGGCCTTGAAGTATCTGCTGCGGACCCTGCTCCGGCTTACCAGGTTGGACCGGGTGTCGGAAGAGGCCGGAGCTTCGCGAGTGCTGCGCATGGCGCACCTGCCGGCCATGTCGGAGCTGTTGAGCCGGTCGTTGTTTTGGGTGACCTGGTTCGCGTTCATTTTGGTGGGATTGAGCATGCTGGGCGTGGCCAGCCTGCAGGAACAGATCGCGCGTTTACTGCGATTTTTGCCCGAAGTGTTTGTGGCCATACTGATTATGTTTTTAGGCGTGGCCATCGCGAATTTTTTGTCGCGGGCGGCGCTGTTGGCGGCGGTGAATGCCGGGCATGCTTCGGCACGCATCGTGGCCTGGGCCATCCGCTTTGTGATCTGGATTTTGGCGATCACCATGACCCTCGAGGAACTGGGGCTGGCCAAGCAAACCGTGATTTCCGCGTTTTCGATTGTGTTTGGGGCCACCATGCTTGGTTTGGCCATCGCCTTTGGCCTGGGCGGTCAGGACATGGCGCGGCGATTTTTGGAGAAGTATTGGGGGGATACGCGGCGGGATAGAGATAAAGAGCCGCAGCCGTTATAAAGGCGCGTTGTACTGTGGTTGGTGCGGGCAGAAGCGGCGGCACCAATTCACTTCGCGGCCGGTTGCGGTTGCAATTCGCGCGCTTGGGCTATGAGCTTTTTCAGCTTGCCTTCCATGGACGCATCGCCAATGTGCTCGTCCTGCAGCACGCCATCGGCATCGATGGTGAAGGTGTGCGGAATGGCGGTGACGAAAAATATTTTGGCGATGGAGCCGTTGAAACCGCCGTCGCGGTATTGCGGCCAGGTCATTTCATGCTTGGCGACGAATTCTTTCCATGCTTGCTCGTCGGAGTCCAAGCTGACGCTGAGGATCACCAGCGGGTCGCCCTGAAACTTCTTGGCAATTTCGTGTATGTGCGGGAGCGCCTCGCGGCAAGGCCCACACCAGGTGGCCCAGAAGTCCAGTAAGACGACCTTCCCCTGCAAATCATCGAGCGAGATGCGGCCGCCGTCGAGTGTGGTGACGCTAAAAGGCGGAGCCATGCGCGAGCGGGCCAGTTCCGGGCGTGCCAGGTAGCGCCGCGCGCGCTGTTGATCCGGATCCGCTCCGGGCTTCATCTGGAGATATTGCTGGAATTTGGCTTTTGCGGCGTCGTCTTGATGGAGATTGGCGAGCACTTTACCGTCGAGAAAAACAGCGTCAGGAAAATTGGGAACCGCGGCTAGAGCTTTGGTCAGTTCGTCGTGACTGCGTGAAAAGTATTCGTCTTTGTGCTTACGCTGTCCCTCGCTTAGAAGCACGAAAGCGTATTGATAATGAGCCAAAGCGATTTCCCGGGGATTTTGCGCAGCGCCCAGAATCTCTTCGGAAGCCAGCTCGGCGGCTTTCCAGTCTTCAAATTGCATCGCATATTTGACGATTTGCTTTTCGCAGGCGAAACAATGGCCGCCATCTTGTTTGTCCGCTTTCTTGAACTCGTCGAGAGCAAATTCGGCCTGATGGTCGTGGAGGTCGCGTAGGCCTTGCTCGTAAGACTTTTTGGCCTTGTCGCTGGATGGACCTTGGTTGGAATCTTGTGCCGGCAGCAGGGAAGCTAGAGACAAAGCCAACGCAAAAAACAGGGCGGGGCGGAATCGCATGAAAAGTTCTCCAGAAATGCACAAGCAACTCGACCAGCAGTTAACACGCAGCTTAGCACCAGAAATCGTGTTTTGTATCCCGGTATGTGCGACTGCGGTATGCTAGAACTCAGATCACGGGAAAGAGGAGCGATCATTTACTCGAGGCGAGAGGTTCTGAAGATAGCCGCTTGTGGGACAGTTGCAGCGATATTCCCGCCGATAAGCCTCACCATTCCGGCAGCAGAAAAGTTCGTATCCAAACGGCCACCCGAGGCGCAGCGGAAATTCGTTTCGCCGGCAGTGGAAGAATTGATTCTCCGGGTGAAAGCAAAGATCGGCGATCCTGAACTCGCGTGGATGTTTGAGAATTGTTACCCCAATACGCTGGATACGACCGTGCAGGTGGACAGCGCCGGCGGCAAGGCGGACACCTTCGTGATTACCGGCGACATCGATGCGATGTGGCTAAGGGACTCCGCGTGCCAGGTGTGGCCGTACTTGCCCTTGGCGAAGGAAGACCAGAAGTTGCAGCGGATGTTCCAAGGGCTGATCGGGAGACAGACGCGATGCATCCTGATCGACCCGTACGCAAACGCATTTTTGCCCGATCCCAAAAGCACCAAGGCGCTCGAATGGGCCGTCAGCGATCTGACGGAGATGCGGCCCGGCGTAGCCGAACGCAAGTGGGAAGTGGATTCACTGTGTTACTGCATTCGGTTGGCGCATGGCTACTGGCACGCCACGGCAGACGCGACTCCGTTTGATTCGGGATGGGCTGAAGCGATGCACGCGGTGGTGCGCACTTTTCGAGAACAGCAGAGAAAGAACAGCCCGGGACCGTATCATTTTCAACGCAAGACCGAAGTACCCACGGACACGCAGGCATTGGGCGGGTTTGGGAATCCCGCGCGTCCGGTGGGAATGATCTATTCGATGTTCCGGCCATCGGATGATGCGTGCACCTATTCGTTTTATATCCCTTCAAATTTGTTTGCGGTGGTGTCGCTGCGACAGTTGGCGAGGATGTCTGCGGAAATATTGAAGGACGCCGAATTCGCCGGAGAATGCGACGCGCTGGCCAAGGAAGTGGAGGAAGCCGCGCAGAAGTACGGAAAGATTCCAGGACGGAATGGCGGAGAGATTTGGGCGTTTGAAGTGGATGGCTATGGCAATCAGATGTTCATGGACGATGCGAATATTCCGGGATTGTTGAGCTTGCCGTATCTGGGATGTTGCGACGTGCATGATGCGGCGTATCAAAGGACGCGTCGATTAGTTCTCAGCGAAGACAATCCTTACTTCTTCATGGGGAGCGCGGCGCAGGGAATCGGCGGTCCGCATGAGGGATTAAATATGATCTGGCCGATGGCGCTGATCGCCCAGGCGATGACCAGCAGCGACGAGGCCGAGATCCTCCAGTGTTTGCACTGGCTCAAGACCACGCATGCGGGCACGGGTTTTATGCACGAATCGTTCGATAAGGACAATCCGGCAAAATATACGCGGGCGTGGTTTGCCTGGGCGAATACGCTGTTCGGTGAATTGATTGTGCGCTTGAGCCGGGAACGCCCAAATTTGTTGCAGAGCGCATGAGAGATTGAGGAGCCCAGGGATGACCAAGAATGTGAGCAGGAGGAAGTTTCTGCAGTCGGCGGCGTTGTCGGGTGTAGCTGTCGCAACCACGGGAAAGTTAGACGTCGAAGGGCTTTCCGGCGCCCAAGAGAACAGTGCCAATGCGAAGGGACTGACGCAGTATGTGGACGTGTTTATCGGCACCGGAGGGCATGGGCACTGCTACCCGGGAGCAACGTTGCCCTTTGGCATGGTGCAGTTGAGCCCGGACACAGGGGTGGGAGATTGGGACCATTGTTCCGGCTACCACCACGACGATACGTCGATCATGGGCTTCAGCCATACGCATTTGAGCGGAACCGGCGCCGCCGACTTGTTGGACATTTTGCTGATGCCCGGGACGGGACCGATCAAGACGGAACCCGGGAGCCGCGAGAATCCCTCCGCAGGATACCGCTCGCGCTTTTCTCATAAGAACGAACGAGGCGTCCCGGGCTACTATTCGGTGTTTCTGGACGACTCCAAAGTGCTGGCGGAACTGACGACAACGGCGCGGGTGGGTTTGCACCGCTACACTTTTCCCGAAGATGCAACCAGCCACTTCATTGTCGATTTGGCGCACGGCACCATCGACCCACCGGAACGCATGTACTGCAACATCATCAACGCAGAGATGCAGGTAGTGGGCAACGACACGATTACCGGTGGAAGGCGCGTGAAGGAGTGGGCGCCGGGGAGATACATCTATTTTGCGATGAAGTTTTCCAAGCCGTTTGCGAGCGCCGAACTGATTGCGGATTCAAAAGCGCTGGGCGCCAGTGTTCATGAAGCGAATGGGCGATTCTTGAAGTGCGTGGTGAAATGCCCTACCACCAAGAACGAAGTCATGTTGGTGAAAGTGGGAATTTCGGCCGTGAGCGTTGAGGGCGCACTCAAGAATTTGGATGCCGAAGTCCCTCAGTGGGATTTTGAGGGAGTACGGCGGACGGCAAACGCGGCATGGGAAGTGGAACTTGCAAAAATCAAGATTGAAACCAACCGTGCCGATCATCGCAAGATCTTCTACACGGCGTTTTATCACGCGATGGTTGCACCAACCCTTTTCAGTGATGTCGATGGCAAATATCGTGGAATGGACTTGGAAGTGCGCCAACTGCCGGGTACGAGCAAGACCTTTTCGACCTATTCGCTGTGGGACACCTACCGGGCGCTGCATCCGTTGTATACGCTGGTGCAGACCGAGAAGCTTCCCGACCTGCTCACCACACTGATTTTGATGGCCGAGCAAAGCCCTGCGGGCGTGCCGGTGTGGCCGCTGCAGGCGGTGGAGACGGGCTGCATGATCGGATACCATTCCGCGCCGGTTTTGGCGGAAGCCTACGCGAAGAAGATTCCGGGGGTGGACTACGCGAGGGCGTATCCGCTGTGGAGAAAGCGAGCGATGGTGGACGACTATCGCGGCTTGGGCTACTACCGAAAAATGGGATTCATTCCGTGCGACCTTGAAGAAGAAGCCGTCAGCAAAACCCTGGAATATGCCTATGACGATTGGGCGGTGGCGCATCTGGCGCGTGCGGCGGGCGCGGAAGACGATTACAAGCTGCTGCTGGCTCGTTCACGAAATTACAAAAACACGTTTGATAGCGCGGATACATTCATGCGCGGGCGGCTGGCCGATGGGAAGTGGGCGGAGCCCTTTGATCCGCGAGGGATGGGGCACTCGAAGAAATGGCGCGATTACACAGAAAGCAATTCGTGGGAAGCCACATTTTTGAATCAGCATGACCTTTACGAGTACATGAAACTGTTCGGCGGGGAGAAGGGTTTTCTAGAGAAACTCGACGGATTGTTCAATGCGAGTTCGGAGCTGCCGCCAGATGCGCCGCCCGATATCGCCGGAATGGTCGGACAGTATGCGCATGGGAATGAGCCGAGCCATCACGTGGCCTACCTCTATGCGTATGCCGGCGAGCATTACAAAACGCAGGCGCGGGTGCGCATGCTGCTGGAAACCATGTATCACAACGATCCCGATGGAGTGGCCGGGAACGAAGATTGCGGCCAAATGTCCGCCTGGTACGTTTTGAGTGCGCTTGGCTTCTATGCCGTCGACCCGGTGAGTGGGAATTACGTTTTCGGCGGTCCGCTCTTCGACCGCGCCACCATGCAGTTGGGTAATGGCAAAACGCTGGTGATTGAATCTGTGGGCAACGCGCCGGATAAGCCCTACGTGCAATCGGTGACCTGGAATGGCCAGCCGTGCACCAAGAGCTGGTTCAGCCACGCGCAAATCGCCGAAGGTGGGAAATTCGTGATTGAAATGGGGGCGCAGCCGAACGAAAAGTTTGGTGCTGCATTGGCGGATAGACCTCCCTCGTTTGCGTGAGGCGGAGTTTCGTTGGCACCGCAAATTTGATTCAGTGAGTGGCCCTGAGCGCAGGGAAGGCGGCGCGATATGTCGGTAGAACAAGCAGCAAAGACGGGTAGCGGCGGGAAGTTGGTCATTCGCAATATTGGTTTGCTGCTCAGCGGGGATTTGGAGCGCCCCATTCTCGATGCGGACACCGTGGTGGTGCAGGACGGGCGCATCAGCGCGATTGGAAAAGAAAAGGACGTGGATTGCGCAGATGCGTCGGGGATTATCGACGCGAAGGGAACGGCGCTCGTACCCGGATTAATTGATAGCCATGTGCATCCGGTAGCGGGCGAATGGACCCCGCGACAAAATCAATTTGGCTGGATCGATAGCTGCTTGCACGGCGGTGTGACCACCATGATCTCGGCGGGGGAAGTGCACACGCCAGGCCGGCCGAAGGATGTCGTGGGCGTGAAAGCCCTGGCGATCACTGCGCAACGCACATTTGCGGCGCTGCGGCCCAGCGGCGTGAAGGTATTGGCCGGCGCGCCGGTGATCGAGCAGGGAATGGTGGAGGAGGATTTTCGCTCGCTGGCTGAGGCGGGCGTGAAGCTGCTTGGCGAAGTGGGACTGGGTAGCGTGAAGGATGGGCCCACGGCGAGACAAATGGTGGCTTGGGCGCGGAAACACGGGATCCAGAGCACCATCCATACCGGCGGACCATCGATTCCCGGATCGAGCTTGATCGATAAGGACGTGGTGCTGACCGCGGATGCGGACGTAATCGGGCATATCAATGGAGGCCACACCGCGCTGCCGGATGCGCAGATCCGGGAACTATGCGAGAAGTCGGCGCGCGCGATGGAAATTGTGCACAACGGGAATGAGCGCGCGGCTTTGTTTGCTCTGCGGACCGCAAAAGAAATGAATCAGTTGCCGCGCGTGATTCTCGGCACGGATTCACCCGCGGGATCGGGCGTTCAGCCACTGGGGATTTTGCGTGTGATTGCCGCGCTGTCTTCGCTGGGCGAAATTCCGGCGGAGACGGTTTTGTGTTTCGCTACGGGGAATACCGCACGAATGCGCAAATTGAACTGTGGAATGATTGAGGTGGGGCGGGCGGCGGATTTTGTGTTTATGGATGCGGCGCAGCATTCCGCGGGAAAGAATTTGTTGGAAAGCGTGAGGTTGGGAGATTTGCCGGGAATTGGGATGACCGTGATCGATGGAGTGGTGCGCACCGAGAGGAGCAGAAACACACCGCCGGCTGCGCGAGTGCCTGTGGTGGTTCGGTAAGATTCCTGCCAGATTAGAAAGCCTTCGTTAGCGATACACCCGTAAAAGCGGCGGCTAGCCGCCGCACTCCAAAATTAGCGGAGACCGTCTTCTCCTTTGATTTGGTCTTTGGTTAGCCCGCCCACGCGGGGAAGCGGGCGGCCGCTGTCGGTGACCGCGATGGCCACCAGAATTTCGTTGGCGCGGGGAGCATCGTTCACGCGAATCTCCATGCCATCGAAGTGACTGCGGACGAAGGCGGCATCTTTGTGGCCGAGAGGAATATCGAGCGACACTCCGGGACCACCGCGCTTTTTCGAAGAGGGAATCAACGCCGCACCCTTGCCGAGAACCTTGCGAACGGGCGTTCCGAGCTTGGGATGAAGAATGGCAGCGGCATGCTCGAGTTCACCGTTTTCGCCCACCGCCGCGGCTTTGCCGTAACTTTCGGCGGCAGGGCCAGGAATTCCCAGCGCGGCGACCGCGCGTTCGGTAAGCAGCGTGCCTAACTCCTCGCCGATTTCGGTGAGTTCGGTAAGATCGGCTACATATTTTCCTGCAAACGGATTTTCGATCACCGCAGCCGCGGCCGCGCGGCGCGTTGCGGGATGAACCGTTTGGCCCATTTCGCTGTGAGTTTCTTCCAGGAAGGTAACGATTTTGCGGATTTTCGATTTCATCGCAGACCATCCTCGCCTTTGATTTCCGACGCTTTCAATCCGCCGACACGGGCATGAACACGCGGGCCCGTGGTCATGACCAGAGCGAGAAGGATCTCGTCGGCGCGTGGCGCGTCGGCGATTCCGACTTCCATCGAATCGAAGTGGCTGCGCACGTAGGAGGCATTAATGTGCGTGATCGGGACATCGAGCCGTGTGCCAGCGCCGCCCACTTTTTTTGTGGAAGGCACGATAGCCTTGGCTCCACCGAGAAGTTCGCGCATGGCATAACCGCCCGGAACGTGCCACAGAGCGCCATGTTCGAGTTCGCCGGCTGGGCCGACGATCGCACCTTTGCCGTAGCCCTCCACCACTTTGGTGTTGCCGCCGAGCGCGGCCACAAGAGATTTGGCCATTTCCAGGCCGAGTGGCTTCAAATCCTCCATGAAGCCGGCGATTTCTTCGGCGTAGCGGCCTGCGAAGGGATTGTGGATGACAGCCAGTGCTGCGGCGCGGCGCAACGGTGTTGCGGCGACGGGTCCACCCTCATGAAAAATTTCCTCGACGACGACGACGCGTTTGCGCAGCTGCACTTCAGGCATGAGTGTTCCTTTGGGATGGGGCGTTGTTCACTTCAGTGGCAACGACAGGAGGAAGAATGTCTGCGGATTTGAGTTCAATTGGATCGAGCGGAGGCTCCACCAAGAGCACCTGGCCTTGTAGGCAAACCGCTGCGGCGTGAATCCATCCTTTGGCTTGGAGTTCACGCGCTACGGTCGCACCGGCTTTTAGAGCCTCGAAGATTTCCTGGGCGCAGAGCGCACCTACGGCGCGGGTTACCGGCAGATCCAGAAGATCGGAGTCGGGGGATACTTCGCGGGCAGGAACGCGCGTGATGGCGGGATGGTCCGGCAGATTGACGGCGTTCGCGACGATCGTCGCAGCCGCGTCCGCGGCAGGTGCGCTTGCGGCAAGCACGGTAACGGCATCGGCGATGCCCAGCGAAAAACTGCGACCGCGCCAGCCACTCGTAGCAACACCGCGAACCGGCAGGGTGGGGGAAACATCAAATTTGCCGAAGAGTGAGGGAGTATCGGCTCGTTCGATCATTCCAACGGTATAGCTATGCCCAGGCGAAACATGAAGCGCGATATCTCCGCCGTTGTTGACGTAGGCGCGCTGGAGTTCGGCGGCCGCAGTCATGGCGGCGAGAACGGCTTCGGCCACCGCACCTGCGACAGCCGCCATCGGCGTGATAAAGCATCGCTCCTGATAAGGAGAAACGGCCTCGCTCATGCGACCAGCGATTTGGCCCTTTGGAAAAGGGGAATTGTTGCTTGCCCGGGTACGCAGTAGCGGCAGTTCTTCGCAAAGTTCGTCGAGGATGGTTACGAAGCGACTAGCAGCGGCTTGGTAAGCACGCGCGACTTCCTCGCTCGCACCATCGGCGCCGATGATCAAATCAATGGGGCCGTCATTCAGGTGCAGACGCCGTCCATCGGGCAACAGACGAATTGTGGCTCGCGCGTTCATGGTTCGCCTTCGCTTTTGGGCACGGGCTTCAGAGGCCAAGGATTCTCGGGCAAGGAAGCAAGCTGTCGCTGGCGCTGCTTCTCGCGCATGACCTCGTCCAGTGTGCGCACGAACTCCATATGTCCACCGAGTGCGGCGTAATCACTTTTCTTGAGCGTGAACTCGATGGGCGCGACAAGCGCTGGTGTGGGCACATAACCGAAGGCATTCTCCGGCATCCGCGACACGTCGACCATAAAGGTGATGCCACCGCCCGGCCAAACGTATGTGGGCGCACCTCCGGCGGTGACACGCGTGAGGCTGCGCTTCACTGAATCGGTAAGTTTCACGGGATTTTCCGTCGCTCCAGCGCGCAGCGAGCCACCAGCCCCAGCCATAAACACCACGGTGGTGAGCGCTGGTTCGCAATTTTCGCGGATGCGATCGACCGACTCCCGCAGTGGCTCCGGGAAATCTTTTTCGATGGGACGAAGCGATTCGTCCAGTTCGTAGTAGGCAAAATGCTCGCCGGTGGTGCTGACCATCAGCAGACGCAGATGCGGCCAGGCGATCTTCGCTTTAAATGGCTTGAGAATGGCCAGTGGATCCGAAATGTTGGTGCCGCCCCAACCTGTTCCCGGTTGCGCCACCTGGAAGTAGCGGCCGGGAGTGGAACGGCGTCCCTGAATGCTGATGCCGGTTTCGCGCATGCCGAGCATCTTGCCGGCCTGGTGCTCGGACAACACGCCAGTAATATGATCGTCGACGACCACGACTTCGTCGACTTTGCCAAACCACTGCTTGGCAAACATGCCAATGGTGGCCGAGCCGCAGCCGACACGCATGCGCTCTTCCTGCTGGCCGTTCACGATAGGAGGCTTTCCGGCAGCGACGGTTATGCTCGCGCCGTCGTCAATGGTGAGAGCCACTTCCTTGCCATTGCATAAATCGAGCAGCGTCTCACAAGTGACGCGTCCTTCGCTTTTGGTCCCGCCGGTCAAGTGATGGACTCCCCCGAGGGACAGCATCTGCGACCCATATTCCGCTGTAGTGACATGGCCAACCGGTTCGCCTTTGGAACGCACGAGATTGCGTTCGGGACCGAGATGGCGATCGGTATCGATTTTCAATTTCACGCCGCAATAGCTGAAGATTCCTTCGGTCACCACCGTGACCATGTCGACGCCATCGACCTCCGAAGAAACGATGAAGGGAGCGGGCTTGTAATCCGGGTAGGTGGTGCCCGCACCAATGGCGGTGACGAACATTTCCTTCGATTTCATCAACGCGCCGTCCCATTCGCCTTCGTGTTCCAGGAACGGCACCAGCGGAGTGCCTTGGGATTTGGCGCGGTCCAGCACAATGTGCGGATCGAGACGAACGAGTTGGCCGGCGATGTTCCCGTAACGATCGCAGGCGCCGGTTTGCCCCAGTTTGATGTAGCAGAGCACGGGGCAAGCATCACAGCGAATCGTGTCTTTGGGAAATATTTCAGGCATGGGTGTTCCCTAAGCCGGTTTTAGCGAGAATCGCGGCGCGGACTTTGTCGGGGGTGGCCGGCAGCTTATGAATGCGCACGCCCGCCGCATCATACAGCGCGTTAAGAATGGCCGGGGCGGTGGGAATCAGCGCCTGTTCCCCGATGCCTTTGGCGCCGAACGGACCGACGGGAGACGCATCCTCAATGAGAATGGATTCGACATGCGGCACATCGCCGATGGTGGGGATCAAGTAGTCGTGAAGGTTTTCGCCTTTGCCGGGAATAAATTCTTCCATCAGCGCCATGCCCAAGCCTTGCGCGATGCCGCCTTCGATTTGACCTTCGATTAGCGTGGGATTAATGGCGCGCCCAACGTCGTGTGCCGCAGTGAGTTGCAGGACCTTGACGGTGCCCAATTCGAGGTCCACTTCGACTTCAGCCAAATGCGCGCCAAAACCGTAAACCGCGTAAGGGATGCCCTGGCCATTTGGATCGAGGGGTTTGGTCGGAGGGTCGTAGGTAACTTCTGCGCTGAGCACGTAACCACGCGCATCGAGCGGCAGATCGTGCAGAACAACATGCTTACGCAACGACTTCTCGTACAGGTGTAAGCAGCCATCAGAAAGGTGCAGGTGCGTGTTTTCCGCCCAGCCTCCGGCCATCTTCAGAATTTCCTCGCGCAGTTTCTTTCCTGCAAGCAGAGCCGCATTGCCGCTGACAAAAGTTTGCCGCGATGCGGAAGTTTTGCCGCAATCGGGAGAAACATCGGTGTCGGCCGGAAGAAGATCGAAGCGATCCACGGAAACGCCCAGAGCGTCGGCACAAATTTGCGTAACCACGGTGAAGGAGCCTTGCCCAATGTCCACCGCGCCCATGTGAATCGCGATTCTGCCGTTGCGCTGCAAGCCAATGCGTATGGTGGAAGGATTGGCCAGGGATGTGTTGCCACAGCCATACCACATGCCCGCCACGCCCACACCTCGCCGCAGCTGAGAGCCATGTTGCGCATTGAAGGTGGCGGCTTCCGCGTGCGCCGCTTTCCACCGTGGACGCAACGCCTCGAAGCAAGCACGAATGCCAACACCTTCGCCAAGCACTTGGCCGGTGATCGTGGGATCACAATCGGTGAGGGCGTTCAGCGCGCGAAACTCGAGTTTATCCATTTGCAATTTTTCGGCAAGGGCGTCGTAAAGCTGTTCCTGCGCAATGGTTCCTTGCGGCACGCCAAAGCCGCGGAAGGCTCCGGCGGGAACCAAGTGAGTGTGGACCGCGCGAGTAAGCGCGCGATAGTGAGGAACCTTATAAGGTCCGGACCCGTGAATGGGCACGCGGGCCGCGACGGTCGGTCCCCAGGATGCATACGCCCCGGTGTTGAACTCGCCTTGCAGATCCATAGCGAGCAATCTTCCATCCGCCGTGGCTCCGGCGCGACAGTGAATTTTCGAGGGATGGCGCTTGGTGGTGCTGCGAATCGATTCGGTCCGCGAATAGATCATTTTCACGGGGCGGCGAAGATGCCAGGCGGCAACAGCCAGGAAAGGCTGCGTGGATAGATCGAGTTTGGAGCCGAAACCGCCGCCAACGGCAGTAGGAATAATCCGGACAGCAGTCTCGGCGATACCTAGAATCGCGGCGATATCTTTGCGGGACATGTACGGGGACTGTGTGCAGCACTGAATTTCGATGCGGTCACCGACGCGGCGGGCAAAGCCCGCTTCGGGCTCGATGTAGGCATGCTCGATGAATCCGGTTTCGTATTCGGCCTCGACGACCACCGCGGCCTCGCGCAGCGCGCGTTCGACATCCCCATGAACCACGCGGCCGCGCACGAGAATATTGTCGGGCCGCGCTGGATGGATTGGCGCAGCGCCAGGCAATTGTGCCTCGCTTGGTGTGAGGAGTGCTGGAAGCTGCTTCCAGGTAACCGCAAATGCCGCGGGGTCAAAGGTGGCCATGCTGCAGGCGTCGCCCACCACGGCGGCAACCGCTTCGCCACGATAACGCGCTACCTTCTCCGCAAAGACGGGCTGGTCCGCAAAATCCGGATGCACGCCGTAACAATTCTTGCCCGGAACGTCGCGAGCCGTGAATACCGCATGAATGCCGGGCGTTCCCTCGACAAATGCGGCGAGATCGCCGAGCGAAAATTCCGCGTGGGCATAAGGAGAGCGAATTACGCATAGCACCAGAGAATCTTCGGGCCACTCATCCGCGCCATAAACGTCCTGACCGCTGACCTTGCGCAAACCGTCCAGACGAACAATCCGCTCACCGACCGCGCCACGATGACTCGTCCCCACGGTAGTCCCACCAAGCGCGGAAGCGGCGGCTGCGTTGCCATTCGAGCCGGAGCACGATTGACTCTGATTCGCACGCATCACTGCGCGGATGATCTTGCGATAACCGGTGCAGCGGCAGAGCACGCCGCCCAACGCATCCATCACTTCGGTTTCGCTTGGATCAGGGTTGGTTCGCAGCAAGGAGACGGCGGTGACGAGCATACCCGGAGTACAAACGCCACATTGAGCCGCGCCGTGTTCTAGAAAAGATGTTTGCAGGCGCTTGAACTCGGGAGACGCATCGCGCAGCCCCTCGATGGTGAGTACCTCGGCGCCGGCAAGCTGGCCGACCGCGGTGAGGCAAGAGCAGACGGCTTGGCCATTGATCAGAACGGTGCAAGCGCCGCAGTCGCCCGCGTCGCAACCCACTTTCGTTCCGATAAGGCGAAACTCTTCGCGGAGAACCGTCGAGAGGCGCGAGCGCGGATCAGAGCGCACCGGCACGGTCTCGCCGTTCAACACCATCGACAAGTGGGTTAGCGTCTCCATCTCAACGAGCTTTCCGGGCGCAATCGGCCAGCGCGCGCCGTACCAATGTTTGTGCGGCTTCCTGGCGATACTCGGCGGTGGCACGAATATCGTCGATGGGAGAGAGTGCGGCGAAGTGGCCGGAGTGAGGAATTTGCGCGATGGCATCAACGGAGAGGCCGGCCAGGCTGCGCTCCAGTTCCGTTAATCGGTGTGCCTTGGCCGAGCAGGAGCCCACGCAAATCGCTGCTTGTTGAATGCGGTCGTTACCGTCGAAGAGTACATTCGCGGCCACCATGACAATAGAAATCACCAGATAGCGCCGCGCTCCCAGTTTCAGAAAACACGATGCGGCATTCTCCCAGCGGCGAGGCACGCGGATAGCAGTGAGAATTTCGTCGGCCTGTCGCGCGGTTTTGCGATTGCCTTGAATGAAATTACCGAGCGGAAGGCTGCGGGTGCCCTGATGCGAAGCCAGAGACACTTCGGCATCAAGGGCCATGAGCGCGGCCACTCCGTCAGCAGCAGGCGAAGCATTGCAAATATTGCCGGCTACGGTGGCCTGATTCTGTATCTGAATCGAGCCGATTTCGCGCGCCGCCGCACGCAGACCATCAAAACCAGGGGGTAGAGGAAACGCGAGGAGTTCGCTCCAGGTAGTTCTGGCTCCGATGTGAAAAGAATCCTGGGTAGCGCGAATGCCCCGCAACTCGGAAATACCGGAAATATCCAGAACAGGGCCTTTCAATTGGCTGCTGAGGGTCCCTGGGAACAAGTCCGTGCCGCCGGCGAGGATGGTAGCAGGAGTGTGCGCGAGCGTTTGCAAAGCTTCGTCGAGAGTGCCAGGTCGCAGAAACAACGATCACTCCTGAATGGCCCGCTCATCGTGGAATGAAAAGCACACGAGAGCGGAGTTATCTACTTCTACAACGACAGCGGCGTTTTGGGAAGTGGGTGCGGCCGCATGCAAGTACTCCAAGCCAAACATTTTCCGGGGGCGCGCGCGAGGAACGCCGTCGCTTGTGGCATGCTAAAGAAACATGGCGACCACCGATCAACGCCTTGGCTCGGGTACTGCCGCCTTTCAGTTTTCCGGTTTCCGGCTTTATGAGCTGGCGCGATTCTGCATTGTGTTCTGCACAGAGATGCAGTCGGTGGCCGTGGGCTGGCAGGTATATGACATCACCAAGCGCCCCTTGGACCTGGGGCTGACAGGGCTGGTGCAATTTTTGCCGGGCATGTGTTTGTTTCTGCTGGCGGGCCACGCGGCGGACCGTTTTGACCGGCGAAAATTGCTGACGTGGTGCTACGCGGGATACGCCTTGTCGTCGGCCTTGTTGCTGGTGGTAACGCTGCGGTTCCAAGTCCTGCATCGCGCTGAGACGGTCCTGCCCATCTTTGCAATTTTGTTTTTAGTGGGAGTGGTGCGAAGTTTCAGCATGCCCACGAGTCGCGCGCTTTTGCCGCAGTTGGTGCCCGAAGAACATTTTCAGAGCGCCGTGGCGTGGAATTCGGGGATATTTCAGTGCGCCACGATTCTGGGGCCGGCGCTAGGTGGGTTGGTGTATGCGGTGGCGCATGGTCCTGCGTTGGTTTACGCGGTGGCCCTTTGCGCTGGCACGGTGTCGGTACTCACGACATTAAGAATTCAAACGCAGAGCAAGCCGCGGCCGCGCGAACCCCTCGCTGTGCAAACAGTGCTGGCGGGTTTCCGGTATCTCTGGACGCACAAACTCGTGCTTGGGTCGATCTCGCTCGATCTATTCGCAGTTTTGCTGGGTGGCGCGGTGGCCTTGCTGCCAGTGTATGCGAAAGAGATTCTGCGCACGGGCCCGTGGGGATTGGGGTTGCTGCGCAGCGCTCCGGGCATCGGCGCCGGATTGATGGCGTTGCTGATTGCCTATCAGCCGATTCGGCGGCGCGCGGGCGCGACGATGTTGTGGTGCGTGGCGGGATTTGGCGTATTTACGATTGTGTTTGGACTGTCGCGTAGCCTGGTGTTGTCGCTGATTTCGCTGGTGCTGGTGGGTGCGGCGGATATGGTCAGCGTGGTGGTGCGCGGTGTGTTGATCCAGCTGGATACCCCGGATGAAATGCGTGGGCGCGTGAACGCTGTCGACATGATTTTCATTGGCGCTTCTAACGAATTGGGTGAGTTTGAGTCCGGCCTGGCCGCGCAGTGGCTGGGAGCGGTGCCCGCAGTGGTGCTGGGTGGAGTAGGCACCATCGTTGTGGTGGTTCTTTGGGCCTGGTTGTTTCCGGAGTTGCGGAAAGCCGACAGGCTCGCGGGAACTCGAGGTTGCTGAATCTGCGATCTTGGCGGTTCGTTATGCGTGGTCTCAGTTCAGCGCGGCGCGCTATTTGTGAGGCGCCGGCGCTGGACTGCTTGGTGACGCGACCGCGGGTGCGTTGGCTTGGGGTGCGGGAGGCGCGGGCGAAGCTCCAGCCGGGGCCCGTTCGCTGGCTAACTCTGCCTTAACCGCATCGGAAATTTTGTCCGCGTTCTTCAGAAGCACGCTGACCTGCCACATTTTGGTTTCGCCGAGATGGTCGGAAAAAGCGGGCATGCCGGTCATGCGGATGCCGCCAGCCACTTTCCAGTACGTTTCCCAAGCCTCGTCGTCGGTAACACCGGTGCCGCGAAACAGTTGGGGCGGAGGCGGGAACATGCCGTCGGCAATGGCGGTTTTTGGCTCGCCGGGCAGGCCATGGCAAACGGCGCAATTCTCCTTGTAGACTTTTGCCCCGGCGAGGTAGGTGGCTTCATTTTCCGGTACGGGCGCCGGCGTATGGGGAAGCTTATCGAAATAAGCATCCTGGGCCATGTGGGCCAGCTTGTGTTCGAAGGGCATTTCTGGTCCTTTGGTCGCAACCGGAGCATGGCCACTGGAAAAGTAGTAAAAGACACCAACGAAGACGAGCACAATTCCTACGACAATACCCAAAATGATGCCTTTCAGCATTGCTTCTCCCTTCACGCTGGCCAGCGCAAATCATTGGAGTTTCGTCTGGACGAGATAAACCGGTGGTAGTTTACGACGGGTTTCGAAATTCTGCACGTCCGCGAATTCTGGCGCTAAAAGTGATAGATGATGTCGCTGGCGAAGACCAACTGGCTCTTCTTGGTACCGTCATTGTAGGCGGGCGAGTTGTAGGCATGTTCGAAGCGCAATTCCGGGCGAATCAGGATGGTGTTGCCGATCCAGTGTCCCCAGCCGATCAAGTGTTCGGAATATTGCGTTTTGTAACCGGTGCGCTGGCCGGTGATGTCATTGAAGTATTCATTGCGAATGGTGAGATAGTCGTGAGTTGAGAATTCCTTCACCACATAATTGACGATGGCCCACTCCGGCGCGTAGCAGGTGACGTCCAGCGGAGTATTGCAAATCGCGCCATTCGCTCCGGTAATCAGCAGCGGCATGGACGCAGGATTATCGACGTTGGGCACGTCCTTCTCCCACATGTACCAGCTTTCCGTGTCGGTATGCCAGGAACGATTGATCTTGTGATACCAGGTGACGTAATACGCCTGCAGGTTGTTGTAGGCGTACTTGCCGGAGTTGGTGGAGTTGTCGCAGACGTAGAGGTTGTCTTCGCCGTGCGTCCAGGTGTAGCCGACGCAGGCGTTGAAGGTGGGCTTGGCGTCGGGCTCTCCGACCCACGGAGCGACGTCGTTTCCAGCGGAAACACCAACCTGAAACATCCAATGGTTGTTCAATCTGGTGGTGACGTTGATGCCCGTCTGCGTGTACGCGTCGTAGGTGTAGAGAATGGAATGGCTGTAGGTGTAATTGTCGGGAGCCAATTGCGCTTCGATATCCGGCAGGGAAATGTAGCGGCCGATGCGAACGTTCACGCCATCGGCGATTTGTCCCCAGTAGAGATCGACGTAAGCCATGACCGGATCGTAGCCATACTTGTTATTGTTCTTGAGCAGTTGATTGCTAAAGTAGCCAAGCGCGGTGGTGAAGCGGTAATCCAGGCCGTAAAGCTGCGTCAGCCGGAAGCCCCAGTCGAAGTGATCGTTTTGCACCGTATCGGGTAGGCGCTCGACGTACAGCGCGGACTGGTCGAGTTGCACGGAATTGGGCTGAATATAGTAGGCTGCCGGAGCGTTGCCGTAGTGCTTGTCCGAGGTGCTTACATTGAACCCGCCGTTAATCCAGCCGTAAATTTTGATGCGGCTGTTCTCCCACTCCTTGCCATGCTTGCCCGAATAGATCGCTTGCATGAGCGGTCCGCCGGTGGTGTCGGGAGCGCCAAGGACCGGGGAGCCACCGTAGGGCCAATCCGAGAAAGGGAAGGGAGGAGAAGACACCGGAGCGGGATAGCCGCGGCGCGGCGAATCGGGGTCATCGGACGATTTCGTCCAGTCCTCCCAATACGCTTGGCCGAGCCGGCGAAAGAATCCGCCCTTGGTTGCGTCATTGTCGGTCTTTTCGATGGCGCTATCGGAAGCGCCGCCATCGGCACTGCTGACCCTAGCGGGTGAATCCGCACTTTGCGCCATTGCTAAGGGAGTCCTACTCCCAAGCAGGATCAGCGACAAGCACAACGGACCAGCACACAGAAAAACTCGCCTGGTGAATTGCAAGGTGGAGCGACGACCTCTGCAAGGATGCTAGAGAGCGACGCATAAGCTTCTCGTAAGGAATACCATCGAAAGTTGTGTTGTTACGGATGCGTGTTTCGAATAGGGCGGCCGCTATTGCGCGCTGGCTGCGGGCCGGAACGCGGTCACAAGAGCCAAAACAAAAAGGATCACGCAAAGCCAGGCGAACCAGTTGCCGAATCGCGAATAGAGGGTCGCGTCGTGACGCACGGGCACCTCCACGATCACCGAAGCAAAAGTCGGGCCAAGGGTGTCGCGCTGAGCCAGGACGCGGCCGCGATCGTCTGTAGCGGTTAGGATGCCGAGTTTTGCCGACCGCGCGATGCTGAAGCCGCTTTCCACGCCGCGAAGAATCGCCATGCGCCCGTGGAGCCATCCATCGTCGACAAAATCCCATGCCGGCACAATCAGTAAACCAATGCCGTCTTCCGAGTACTGGCGGCTAAGACGCGGAAAGTCCATGTCTTTGCAGATTTCCATGCCCCACTTGCCGGAAGGCATGGAAAGCACCGTGCGTTTTACGTCCGGCGCAAACTGATCTTCCCAATGAGGAAGCAGATGATGCTTATTGTAAGAACCAACGAATTCGCCATTAGGCGCGTAGAGCCGCACTTGGTTCCAGGATACGTTCGGTTCGATTCGATCGATGCCGATGGCGATGAACGCCCCAGTTTGTTTCGCCAGTTGGCCCCAGAACGCGTCCGCATCGGCCTGAGAAGCGTTGGTGATCGGCCCACTATGTTCCGGAAGCACAAAAAGCTGCACACCTTGCTGCGCGAGCGGCCTCATATAGTCCGCATAACGCTGGAAAATTGGCGCTGCGCCCACCGGAGTCTCTGCGTTGATGTTTTCCGGTGCGTCGGAGGCCACCAGCGCCGTCTTAATCGTGGGCGAGTTTTTGGGAGTTGCGGCCAGACGCCAGAAGCCGAAGCCCAGCACAATCGCCAGAAACAAAAACGTTCCGACCGCCACGGGAATTCTCGCCGATATGGGCCCCGAATCGAGAACGGCGGCGATCGTCGAAGCGAAAAGCAGGATGCAGAAGCTGATGCCCCAAATGCCAGTCACGGAAGCAATCTGCAGAATTGGCAAAAAATCCATTTGGGAGTAGCTGATGTTGCCAAAGGTGCCATGCACCGAGAGCATGGCCACGGCAAATTCCACGGTCACCCAGAATAGCGGGAAGACCAGCGCGGCTTGCCAGAGCTTGCGTCGCAGCATGCAGCTGCGGAATAGCAATACGCCCAATGCGAATACACAAGCTGCGAGGAGCAACACCGAGGCCACCACGAACGTAGGCAAAACGCGCCGCGAATAGCTCCATTCGTTCAACTGGCCCAGCCCATAAGCCGCTGCGGCGACAAAATAGGCTTGCCGGCCGGAAACGCGCGGAGCAATCCAAAGCAACGGTATGGCAGCCAGCCATGTAAGCGGCCAAAGCGGGGTCAGACCAGTTCCGAGAAAAAACAGCGCGGCGGAAATCGCCAGGCAGGGAGCCGCGAGATAGCTGGCATTAGGCTTTGAGTCCATGCAGGAACCTCCTCATCGAACGATGCAACAATTTTCGAAATTCTTTTTCGGAGAGATCGATACGTCCCGCGCGGTAAAGCACCACGTAGCCGTGCACATGAGCCCACAGAGCCAGGGCCACTTCCCAAACATCATCTTTTTTCAGTGTGCCTTTGGCCATTTCCGCGGCAAGCAGGTCGGCCACCGGATTAAGCGTGGGAGAGCGCCGCTCCCGGAAGTCCTGGGGAAACTGACGCGCGCCGGGACGAATCTTGGAGAACACGAAATCGAAGACACGCGGCTGCGCAAAGGCGTAGTCGACATATCCTTCCATCACCGCGAAGAGCCGGGCTTCGGTGTTGCCGCGGATGGCGTGAGACTGAATGTGCGTCAGCAGCTTTGCAAATTCACGGTCGGTGATGGTGTTCAGCAGCGCTTCGCGGCTGGGGAAGTGGTGGTAGATGGCCATCGGGGTGATGCCCACGGCCTGGGCCACGCGGCGCATGCTGACTGCCTCCGGGCCCTCTTCTTGGAGAATCGCCAGAGCCACGCGGGCGATGCGCTCGGCGGTATCGTTATTGGTCATCACCTATACAGTGTATAGTCTACGGTGTATACCTGCAAGCGGATTTTAAATTTGAGAGTCATTGAGCCTGCTGAGCGTTTATGGGCGGATTTCTACAATCGTGCCGACGCGAATCAGGGGGTAAATCTCGTCGATCTCTTGATCGGTCACTGCGATGCAGCCGTCGGTCCAGTCCATCAGGCGATGTAGACTACCGACCCAGCCCCAGTGCTTGCCCAGTCCGTGGATCTCTACATCGCCACCCGGAGACACACCCAGCATCCGCGCCCGTTCTCGGTCCATTGAATTGGGATAGGAAATGTGGAGCGCTTTATGAAATTGACTGTCGGGTATTTTGGCGTCTACCACGTAAATCCCCTCGGGAGTTTTGTGGTCGCCTTGTCGATCCTTCGCTCCGATCGGCTGTCTGCCAAGTGCCACTTTGTAGGATTTCAAAACCTCGCTACCGCTCATTAGCGCCATGGTTCGTTTGCTTTTTTCGACCAGAATTCGATCTACCGGTTTGGCAGGACCCGCGATGACATTAGCGCCGAGACAGAGCAGAACTAGAACACAGCCGGTACGCACGGAGAGAATTACCAATTTGGCGAAGTGAGCGGCGCGTGAAAGCATAGAAAGAAGCTCGACCAGGTATTTGCTAAGAGCTGCCGATGAGCCAGCCGGTGAGAAAGACCAGAACGCCACCGACGATGACCTGAAACGCAGCTTGTAGAAATGGCGTGTCCATGTACCGGTGGCGAATGTAGCTGATTACCCCCAACTCAATGGCCACCACGATGATCGCCACACTGGTGGCGAATCGAAAATTGGAGATTAGAAACGGTAGGGTATGTCCAAGCCCGCCGGCGGTAGTCATCAAACCCGTGACCGTACCGCGAATCCACGGCGAGCCGCGTCCGGTCAGCGAGCCGTCATCGGAAAGCGATTCCGCAAAGCCCATAGAAATGCCCGCGCCGAGGCTCGCCGCCAATCCGACCAGAAACGCATCCCAACTTTTGTGAGTAGCGAAGGCCGCTGCAAATAAAGGTGCGAGCGTCGACACGGAACCGTCCATCAGCCCCGCTAATCCCGGTTGCACAAACTGCAACACAAAAAGCCGCTTGTGCGACTCTTCCTCCTCGGATCTGGCCTTTTCGGTCAGGTGCTTTTCTTCGTATTCGCTGGCGGCGCGGGTGTGTTTTCGCTCCTCGTCCGCAAGCATGTTCAGCAACTCGCGAGTCTGCACATCCGACGTGCGGCTGGCTGCTCGAGAATAGAAGCGGCTCGCTTCCATCTCCATAATTTCCGCCTGGCGCCGCGCCACTTTCACGCCAAGCGGGCGCATCATCCAAACCGGCCGGCGCTGCAGGAAGCCGCGCACGTCTTCGCGGCGGATGGGCGGAATGTGGTCGCCAAAGCGCTGGCGAAACATGGCCAGCAACCGGTCTCGGTGCACGGACTCTTCGGCGCGCATCTCCTCGAACATCTCCGCGGTACTAGGGTAGGACTCGCGCAACGCGTCGGCGAACTCGCCGTAAATGCGGCCGTCCTCCTCCTCATTGGCGATGGCCAACGCCAGAATCTCTCTTTCCGTCAAATCCTTGAATTTCTTGAGCATAGTTAGGGGTGTCCGGGAAGTCTGCCAAGAGAATGGCATAAGAATGAGGTGGAAGTCACCCCGGGAAGTGTTGAATATTCGACGATTTCCTCAGTCGCGAGAATTGCCGCGCTGGTACTTTCGTACTAAGATTCCCAGAGGGAAGGTTTACGTTTCTCGGAGTACGTTCTCGCTATAGGTTTTCTGACACCGCCCTAATAACCTTCATTCCATAGAGCATCCGGTTTGGGATGAGGTGAAAGGTAATGTCGTCGGCTCTCAACTTTATGGGTAAACCAAGTTCTACTTCTGGCCCGACTCCGGTTCGGTCCTCGCATACCGAACGCCGGTCCAGCCGCCGTTGCAAAATCAACCAGTTGATGCGCATTCGTCCGTCGGATCCGGAACGCGACCCGTTTGATGATATTCGCGGCTCGCTCAGCGTTTCGCGGACCGGCGTGTATTTTCAGTCCAGCGAAACAGGCTATGAAGTGGGCATGCGTCTGTTTGTTTCCATGCCGTACTCGAAAGAACCCGCCGCCATGACGCGCGAATATCTGGCCGAGGTAGTGCGGCGCGAGCATCTGCCCAATGGTCTCTTTGGAGTTGGCTTCAAGATTTTGATGGAAATGGGCATGCAAGGCGGCTACGGGATTGGCTATAAGTCCGATCCGTGGCGCAAGTAGGCAGCCTCCTTTTACCAATTTTCGAACGAGAAACAAAAAGGGCGGATGGCCGAAGCCAACCGCCCCTTTTGCGTTTGGGGGTTGGGGAAAATCGTTAGAATTTAGGTTCTGCCGAAAGCCCTCATGGCTTTATGGCGCAGCATGCCAAAGTGACGATTCA